>JAQYOA010000121.1 GCA_028727605.1 Lachnospiraceae bacterium | reverse complement strand
ATGGATTATATTGTAAGAGCAACCGCCGCAGGCGGACAGATCAGAGCATTTGCTGCAACGACAAAGGAGACTGTGGAGACGGCGAGAGCGGCACATAATACCAGCCCGGTGGCTACGGCAGCGCTTGGGAGACTTCTTAGTGCCGGAGCCATGATGGGTGTTATGATGAAGGGTGAGAAAGACCTGCTGACACTGCAGATTCATGCGGGTGGCCCGCTGCAGGGCATTACGGTGACCGCAGATTCAAAAGGAAATGTGAAAGGCTATGTGGGAAATCCGGAAGTGATTCTTCCGGCCAATGCAAAAGGAAAGCTGGATGTGGCAGGCGCTGTGGGCGTCGGATTTCTGGATGTAATCAAAGATATGGGACTGAAAGAGCCCTATATTGGCCAGTGTGCACTGCAGACCAGTGAGATTGCGGAGGATCTGACTTACTATTTTGCGACCAGCGAGCAGGTGCCTTCCAGTGTCGGGCTGGGCGTTCTCATGAATCGGGATAATACAGTGCGTCAGGCGGGAGGCTTTATTCTGCAGCTGATGCCTTTCTGCGACGAGGCAGTGATCGAAAAGCTGGAGCAGCGCATTGCACAGGTGCAGTCAGTGACAGCTATGCTCGACGAAGGGCTGACGCCGGAGCAGATTCTGGAAAGACTTCTCGGAGATATGGATCTGGTGATCAATGATACGGTACCCACACAGTTTCACTGCAACTGCGGCAGGGAACGACTTTCCAGAGTTCTGATTACACTGGGGAGAAAGGAACTTAGCAGCATGATTCGGGACGGAAAACCGGTGGAACTGAAGTGCCATTTCTGCAATAAAGCGTATGAGTTTTCCGTGGAGGAATTAAAAGAACTCCTTCGCAGGAGTAAATAAAAAACAAGATAAGGGAAGAGAGGAAGAGCGTAAGATGAATCAGGGATTTGTGAAAGTAGCGGCATCCGCCCCGAATGTTGCGGTAGCAGACTGCCGCGCAAACGTACAGGCGATCATGGAAGAAATCCGGAAAATGGAAGCTGCCGGAGCGAAAATTATGGTATTGCCTGAACTTGCATTAACCGGATATACCTGCAGCGATCTGTTCTGGCAGAGCCGTCTTCTGGATGCGGCCAGAGAAGGACTGGAGCAGATCTGTCAGGAGACAGCGGATGTGGATGCTTTGATTTTTGTGGGTCTTCCCTTTGAACATCGCGGAAAATTGTTTAATGTGGCAGCAGTGCTCAGTCACGGATCGGTTCTTGGCATTGTGCCGAAGAAATATCTGCCGAACTATAATGAATTCTATGAGATGCGTCATTTTACTCCGGGGATGGAGCGTGTGGAGATGACAGAATTTGCGGGAAAAGAAGTTCCTTTTGGCATGAATCTTCTGTTTTCCTGCAGGGAAATGCCGCATCTGACTGTCGCAGCGGAAATCTGCGAGGATCTGTGGACGCCCATGCCGCCAAGCGTGAATCATGCACTGGCAGGGGCAACCGTGATTGTCAATCTGTCTGCCAGTGATGAGATGGTTGGAAAAGACAGCTACCGGAGAAGTCTGGTCAGCTCCACATCGGCCCGGCTCATCTGCGGATACATTTACGCCACTGCCGGAGAGGGAGAATCCACAACAGACCTGGTGTTTGGAGGACAGCATCTGATTGCCGAAAACGGCACTGTGCTTGGCGAAGCAGAGCGCTTTTCTAATCAGATGATCACGGCGGATCTGGATGTGGACCGTCTGGTCAGCGAGCGAAGAAGAATGACCACCTATCCGGTTCAGAGCTCCGCCGAATACCAAACGGTCAAATTTGATCTTCGCCTTGAGGAGACAAAGCTTGACCGGTATTTCGATCCGAAACCGTTTGTCCCTTCGGAGAAAAAGAACAGAGATCAGCGCTGCGATGAAATTCTGAATATTCAGGCGATGGGACTGAAAAAACGTCTGGCGCACACGCATTGTCAAAGTGCGGTTATCGGCATTTCCGGAGGCCTGGATTCTACACTTGCCCTTCTGGTGACGGTCAGAGCCTTTGATATGCTTGGAATCCCGCGGAACCATATCCTTTCGGTTACGATGCCATGTTTTGGCACTACGGACCGAACCTATCAGAACGCCTGCGAGCTGACGAGATGTCTTGGAGCTACATTGAAGGAAGTGGATATCAAGGAGGCCGTGATGCTCCATTTCCGTGATATTGACCAGGATCCGGAAAAGCATGATGTGACTTATGAAAACGGACAGGCCAGAGAACGCACACAGATACTGATGGATCTGGCAAATCAGTCCGGAGGCATGGTCATCGGAACGGGGGATCTTTCGGAGCTGGCTCTCGGATGGGCTACCTACAACGGAGACCATATGTCTATGTATGCGGTGAATGCGTCGGTACCGAAAACGCTGGTGCGTCATCTTGTAAGATATTACGCGGATACCTGCGAGGACGCGGCACTGGAAAAGATTCTGCTGGATGTTCTGGATACCCCGGTCAGCCCGGAGCTCCTTCCGCCAAAGGATGGTGTGATTTCCCAGAAAACAGAGGATCTGGTTGGTCCCTATGAGCTGCATGACTTCTTCCTGTATTATATGATGCGTGTAACCTATGAGCCTGCAAAGATTTACCGGGTGGCCAGACGGGCTTTTGCCGGGATTTACGATGACGAAACAATTTTAAAATGGCTGAAGACATTCTATCGCCGTTTCTTTTACCAGCAGTTTAAGCGATCCTGTCTGCCGGACGGGCCGAAAGTGGGAAGTGTGGCCGTGTCACCGAGGGGTGACTGGCGTATGCCAAGCGACGGCTGTGTGAGAATCTGGATGGAACAGCTGGAGAATTTATAGAGAACGGGAGAAAAAGGCAGAATCCTGACGTATTTGCTGCGTCAGGATCCTGCCTTTGCCTGATTCAGGGCTTTGGTAATGGCGGTGAGCAGAAGCTGTGAGGTGTATTTGCTGTCGTCGCTGAAGGTAAGATTTTCAGTGGACTGTGTGGAACAGATCTGATCGGCCAGGGAATCCAGAGAGGGTTCCATGAGAGGATACATGGCAGCTGTTGTTTCACTTAAGTTGTTCAGTGCGATGGAGTTGATATGGTTTTCATCTACGGTTACCTGTACATCAAAGGTCTGATTTCCCAGTGCGACAGAAGAGGTATAGACGCCCGGTACATAGGCAGCTGTTTCCGATCTTGCCTGTACGGGATCGGCGGATTTGCTTTTGTCCGATCCAAACAGCACAAACAGCAGAACCATCAGAAAGATGGCCAGAATCAGAAAGACGGCAGTATAGACGACTTCCTTCATATGAAGCACAATAATTTTTGTCTTGGAACTCATGGACGGCACACTCCTTATGTTGTATGCAGGCGGTCCTTTTGCGGACAGCCTTTTGGGGGATGGGGGATCAATCATCAATATAGATTATGAGCCTGACCGCTGTGATATGCCCCGGGTTGCGAAATACAGCCGGATTCGCTATAATGGGGAGCAGAAAAAAAACGGATCAGAAAGTTTGGAAATCGGCAGTAAAGGAAGGGGTATCATGGCATTACAGTTTATTTTGGGAAATTCAGGAGCCGGAAAGTCCTGGTACGGATATCATGACATGATCCAAAGAGCGATGGAACATCCGGATCGTACTTATCTGATTGTGGTTCCGGAGCAGTTCACGATGCAGACACAGAAAGAACTGGTGTCCATGCATCCATCGGGCGGTATTTTGAACATCGATGTTTTAAGCTTTCAAAGACTTGCCTACCGCATTTTCGGGGAGACCGGAGGGAGTCTTTGTCCGCTTCTGGGGGAAACCGGAAAGAATCTGGTGGTAAAACGGGTTGCACAGGAAAAGAAAGCGGAGCTGGAGGTTCTGGGAAGTACCTTAAAGAAAACCGGTGCGGTATCTCAGATGAAATCTCTGGTTTCAGAGCTGAAGCAGTATCAGATTGATCCATCCACGCTGGAACAATGGGCGGAGATGAAAGGCGAGAAAAGGCTGCTGTCCGCGAAACTTCGGGATGTGGAAAAAATTTACCGTGCCTTTGATGAATATCTGGAAAACCGCTACGTGACAGCGGAGGATGTGCTGGAGGTGCTGAGTGAAAAGCTGGAGGAGTCCAGGTGGATCCGCGGCTGTGAAGTGCTGGTGGATGGGTTTACCGGATTCACGCCGGTGCAGATCGGAGTGCTCCGGAAATTGTTTTGTCTGTGTCCGAGAGTGGCAGTGACGGTTATCCTGGATGAGCGGGAGGATCCCTATGGGAAAATTCTGCCGCACCAGCTTTTTGCCATGAGCAGGAAAATGGTACAGCAGCTGGTGGAGGCGGCAAGGGAGGCACAGTGTGAGATTTTACAGGAAATTTGGGTCAAAAGATCGAAAAAAAGCAGGTTTTGCCCCGGTTCTGCCCTGGATTATCTGGAACAGAATCTTTTTCGATATCATACGAAACCCTATGCCGGGACACAGCAGGAAATCTTTTTGCGGGTGATGAAAAATCCAAGGGAAGAACTGGAAGATACCGTGCGGCAGATTCGCCGGATGGTTCGGGAAGAGAATATGCGCTACAAGGATTTCGCGGTGCTTACCGGAGATTTGGCTTCCTATGGAACGTATGCCAGAGAAATCTTTGAGAAATGTCATATTCCCTGTTTTGTGGACGAGAAACGTTCTGTGTTGATGAATCCGCTCGTAGAGTATCTGCGCGCAGCGGTGGATCTGGTGATTCAGGGATTCACCTACGAGAGTGTATTTCGCTACCTGCGCTGCGGATTGTCGGATTTTACAAGGGAAGAGATTGACAGGCTGGAGAATTACTGTATTGCTCTTGGGATTCGGGGAAAAAAGGCCTATCAGGAGAATTGGACCCGTGCTTACCGGGGGCAAAAGCCGGAGGAGGTTGTCTCGCTCAATGAACTGAGAAAACGTTTCTATGAGGAAATCAGTGAATTTGCTGAGGGGATTTCCGGACGGGGGCGAAGTGTGCTTGAGCGGACACAGGCGCTGTATGGACTGATGGAGAAAAACAGGCTTCAGGAAAAAATAGCGGTTCGCAGGGAAGAATTCCTTCTGGCGGGAAACGCAGCTATGGCAAAGGAGTACGATCAGATTTACGGCATTGTCATTGAATTGCTGGATAAGATGGCGGAAGTGCTTTCGGATGAGCGTTTGACGTTGGCAGAATATCAGGAGATTCTGGAAGCAGGATTTGCGGAGGCTTCCGTGGGAGTTATTCCGCCGGCGATTGATCAGGTTCTGGTGGGAGACAACGAGCGAACCAGACTGAAAGATATCAAAGTCCTGTTTTTTGTGGGAGTCAATGAAGGACTGATTCCAAAGAGCGCAGCATCCGGCGGAATTCTCTCGGAAACGGACCGGGAGGAACTGGAGAAAGTCCAGGCGCACCTCTCCTGCAATGCCAGGGAAGAGATGTATATGCAGCGGTTTCATCTCTATCGGAACCTGACAAAACCTTCGGAGAAATTGTACTTATCTTTTGCAAGAAGCAGTGCATCAGGAGAGGCATTGACGCCGTCTTATCTGATCGGGATGATACGCGGACTGTTTCCCGGGCTTGAGATTACCGATCAGGAGGATGAGACGTCACCGGAAGAAATTCTTGAGCTTTCCAAAACAGGAGAAACGGTTTTTCTGGAGGGACTTTCCCGCGCTGCAAATGGAGACCGGGAACCGCTGTTTGAAGAACTGTATCGCTGGTATCAGAGACATCCGGAAGACGGGGTACCGGTGGACAAATACCGGGAGGCGGCATTTTACACGCGGGGAGAAGGCATTATCGGAAAAAGCGCGGCAGCGGCATTGTACGGCCGGACTCTTACAAACAGTGCCACCCGTCTGGAAAAATATGCGGCGTGTGCCTTCGCTCATTTTATGGAATACGGCCTCAAAATCCGGGAGAGAGAACAGTACGAATTTAAACCCGCGGATATGGGTACCGTGATGCATGAGGCATTGGAAAGCTTTTCGAAAAAGCTGGAAAAGAGCGGGAGCAGCTGGAGAGATATGGATGAAGAGCTGCGGGATCGCCTGATTGAGGAAAGTGTTCGGGAAGTGATGGACGATTACAAAAACACGGTACTGCAGAGCAGCCAGAGAAACCGCTACATGGTATCGCGGGTGACAAGGATTTTGCGGCGTACCGTCTGGGCGCTTCAGGAGCAGGTAAAGAGGGGAAGCTTTGAACCCGGCGAATTTGAAGTATCATTTGCCATGGAGGAATCACTTTCGGCGATTAATATTGCGCTCTCCGAAGAGGAAAAAATCCGTCTGCGGGGACGGATTGACCGGGTGGATCTGTGTGAGACACCGGAAAAAGTGTACGTGAAAATCATTGATTACAAATCCGGCAGCACCACTCTGGATCTGGTGGCTCTGTATTACGGTCTGCAGCTTCAGCTGGCGGTGTACCTGGATGCGGCAGTGGAACTGGAGCAGAGAAAACATCCGGAGAAGCAGGTAGAGCCCGCGGGTGTATTTTATTACCATATTCAGGATCCCATGTTGGAGCAAAAAGAGGGAGAAACCGATGAAGAATGGGGAAGACGGATGCTCTCTGCTCTGAAACTGGACGGTCTTGTGAATCAGGACCGGGAGGTTGTGGAGCTTCTTGACGGGACACTTTGCGAGGGAACCACCTCGGAGATTATTCCTGTGGGACGAAAGAAAGACGGCGGATATACTTCTTATTCCAAAGTAGCGGATAAAGGGGAATTTGACACGATTCGGGAGTATACCAGATTGAAGATCCGGGAACTGGGCCGCGGTATTTTAGACGGCAATACCAGCGCTTCACCCTATAAGCTTGGAGCGCGCACTGCCTGCAATTATTGCCCGTATCATGGAATCTGCGGTTTCGATCAGAACATTCCGGGATTCGAGTATCGGAAACTATCTGCTATGGATACCGATCTGCTCCTGTCGGCAATGCGGGAGGAGACAAAAGAAAATCAGGAGAGACAGCCGGGAACAGCACAAAGAGACATCCCCTCTGGAAAGGAGTTTACATGCCAGTGAAATGGACGCCAAAACAGCAGCAGGTAATTGATTTGCGTGACCGGAATCTTCTGGTCAGCGCGGCAGCCGGTTCCGGGAAAACAGCCGTGCTGGTGGAGCGTATTCTTTCTATGATCAAAGATCCGGTTCATCCCATTGATATTGATCAGCTGCTGGTCGTAACCTTTACAAGAGCGGCTGCCGGGGAGATGAAGGAACGCATCGGCCGGGCTCTGTCGGAGAGCCTGGAGAAGGATCCGGACAATGTGCATCTGCAGCGGCAGCAGACACTCCTGCATCACGCCGAAATCAATACGATTCATGGCTTTTGTTCCGGTGTGATCCGGAACTATTTTCAGCTGATTGATCTGGATCCGGTCTACCGTATGGCGGATGAGGGAGAGATCAAGCTGATGAAAAAGGACGTTGTGGGCAGTGTGATTGAGGATGCCTATGCGTCAGAAAATCCGCAGTTTCTGAATTTTGTGGAGAGCTATACTCCGGGACGGACGGATGGTCAGATCGATGATCTGATTCTTTCGCTGTATGAATTTTCCATGAGCTATCCCTGGCCGGAGGAATGGCTGGAGGAATGCCTGAAAGCCTATGAGATACAGGATGCTTCGCAGCTGTGTGAAAGTCCCTGGATGAAGTATCTGATGGAAGAGACAAGAAGAAATCTGGAGAGTATTCGGATCCGTATTAAGGCCAACAGAAAAACGGCGCAGAGACCGGACGGTCCGTATCTGTATGATCCTATGCTTGCACAAGATGAATGTCAGGTGGAAGGGCTTCTTCAGAAAACAGGTTTTGACGAATTGGTCGAGGCTTTTGCTGCGCTTGAATTTCCGGCTCTTTCCAGAAAGAAGGATCCCGCTGTGAATGAAACATTGAAGGAACAGGTAAAGCAGGAACGGGATAACTGCAAGAAACTGCTCAAAGGTCTTGCGGAGCAGTTTTTTGGAAAGAACAGTACTCAGATTCTTTCGGAACTTGAGACTTGCCGGGGTCCCATCAAAGTGCTTGTGGAACTGACCAGGGAATTCGGACGTCGTTTTGCAAAGCAGAAACGAAGCAAAAACCTGATGGATTTTTCGGATCTGGAACATTTTGCACTGCAGATCCTTGTGAAAAAAGAGGATGGAAAATTAGTCCGGACAGAAGCGGCAAAAGAACTGTCCGATCGGTATTTTGAAATCATGACAGATGAGTATCAGGACAGCAATTTTATTCAGGAGGCGCTTCTTCTTGCGGTATCAAAGGAAGAGGAAGGTAAAAGAAACCGTTTTATGGTCGGGGATATCAAGCAGAGCATTTACGGTTTCCGTCTGGCAAGGCCGGAATTGTTCCTGGAAAAATACCACTCCTATTCGCCGGAGGACGGAAAAGAGCAGAGGATTGATCTCTATCAGAATTTCCGAAGCAGAGCAGAGGTTCTTACAACGGTGAACACGGTGTTTTCCCAGATTATGACAGAGGAACTGGGCGGAATTGCCTACGATGAGCAGGCGAAACTGCATCCGGGGGCGCAGTTTCCGGAAGGAGAAAAAAAATCGGAACTGATTCTGATTGACCGGGAAGATCCTGATCTGGAGGATGACCGGGAAAAGGAAGCGATGATGGAGCTTGAGGCGTCCGTTGTGGCGAAAAGAATCCGGGATATGGTGGGAACCGAACTGATTACAGATCAGAAGACGGGAGAATTCCGACCGGTTCAGTACAGGGATATTGTGATTCTTCTCCGGACAGTGAGCGGATGGGGGGAAACGTTTGCGAGGGTTCTGCAGTCCCAGGGGATTCCTGTCTATACCGCATCCAGAACGGGATATTTTTCTGCAATTGAGGTGGTTACAGTCCTGAACTATCTTCATATCTGCGATAATCCTATGCAGGAAATTCCCTTTACGGCAATCTTACGTTCTCCGATCGTCGGATGCACAGATGAGGAGCTGGCAAAGATCCGATGTGTGGATAAAGAACTGAAAATTTATGAAGCATGTGGAAAATATGCCCGATCCGGAGAGGATTCGCTTTTAAGGGAGCGGCTGAGCACTTTTCTGGAACAGCTGGAGCAGGTGCGCAGCCGGGTGCTGTACACGCCGATTCATGAATTGATTCTTCAGATTCTTGACCTGACCGGATATGAAGGCTATGCATCCGCCATGCCGGGCGGTATACAGCGCCGGGCAAATCTGCAGATGCTGGTGGAAAAGGCAGTTCAGTTTGAAAGCACCAGTTATCGCGGACTGTTCAATTTTATCCGCTACATGGAACAGCTGCAGAAATATGAGGTTGATTTCGGAGAGGTCAGTATTTACGGTGAGAGCGCAGACACCGTGCGGATTATGAGCATCCACAAGAGTAAAGGGCTGGAATTCCCTGTAGTATTCCTTTCCGGTACGGGCAAGAAATTCAACCAGTCAGACAGCCGTGCTTTGGTGACGCTGCATTCCGGATTCGGAATCGGAACGGATGCCATTGATCCGGTTCACAGAGTAAAGGCACCGACGCTGCGAAAGCAGGTGATTCGTCAGGCAATGCAAAGGGAAACCATGGCGGAAGAGCAGAGGGTTCTCTACGTGGGAATGACCCGCGCTAAGGAAAAGCTGATTCTTACCGGCACAGCGGCGAAACTGGAAGAGAAAGTGAAAGAATGCGCGGCGCTTATGAACTGGAAAGAAGAGATTCTGCCCTATCAGACTGTGACGGGAGCATCCTGCTATCTGGACTATCTGCTGGCGGCTTTTGCCAGGTACAGCTGTTTTGAAGGAATTTATCAGGCTTACGGTGCGGAAGTGCCAAAGGAGTGGAAAGAGATGTCAGAGTCAGTTCCCGTGGAGATTCAGATTGCGAGTCCGAGACATCTGGTGGAAGAAGAACTGCTGCGGGTGATGGAACAGAAAGTTCTGGAGGAGCAGATCAGAAATCTGCCGGAAGAACAGAGCAGGGATGAGCATCTGGCGCGTCTGATCGAGGAACGGTTTGGCTATCGTTACCCTTATGAAAATCTGCAGGGTATTCCGGTTAAAATGACAGTTTCACAGCTCAAAAAGTCAGACCGGGAAGAGACAGAAACCGGAGAGGAACTGTATCAGTCCCAGGAGATTGTTCCGATCCTTCCGACGTTTGTGAGAAAGGAGAATCCGGAGGCTTTGGAAGGAGCAGACCGGGGAACCGCATATCACCGTTTTCTGGAGTGTCTTGATTTTGGATGTGCAGGCACGGTTCGGGAACTGGCCTGCCAGCTTAGAAAGCTGGTGGAAGAGGGAAGAATGAAACAAGAGGAAGCGGACTGCATTTATTTAAAGTCCATTGCCGCTTTTGCCTCGAGCAGAATCGGAAAACGCATGAAAAAGGCGTTTGAAAAGGGAACACTGCGCAGAGAGCAGCCCTTTGTCATGGAAATTTCCGCAAAAGAGGCGGACCCGTCGTACCCCGAGGAGGAAAAGATTCTGATACAGGGTATTATCGATGCCTGGTTTCCGGAAGGAGACGGTCTTGTCATCGTGGATTACAAAACCGATCGTGTGACGGATTCTACCGGCCGGATGCTGGTCGAAAGATATGAAAAACAGCTGGACTATTACAGGGAGGCCCTGGAGCGTCTGACCGGACAAAAAGTAAAGGAACGCTGCATTTATTCCCTTTCGCTTGGCAAAGAAATTTTGCTGTGATCAACGGATTATGAAAAGCTGCAGATCGTTGAATAAACTGCGGAAAAACAGGCCACACTCCAGATGGACACAGGATGTATCCGGAAAGGAGTGTGGCTTACCTTATGTCTGATAAGAAAAAGACAGATCTTTGTGATCTGACAGCGGAGGAAGTGATGAAATATGAAATTGCTGCGGAGCTGGGGCTTTTGGATCGGGTTCTGGATCATGGATGGAAATCCCTGACGGCAAAAGAAACCGGGCGGATCGGAGGGCTGATCACGAGAAGAAAACGGGAACTGGCAGAAAAAACAGAGGAAAACCGGGAAGACGGCGAAGTACACAAAATCAAAACTGAATAATTGTTGAATGATTCAGGGGAAAACCGTTGACTTCCCAACAATTATTCAGTAAAATTTAGTTAATTAAAACGAAAGATACGTTCAGGAAAGGCGGTTCATTTCAATGTTGCAGTCTTATACAAAAACAGCTGACAGATACGGTATCATCGAATTGATTTTTGCGGGACCTTCCGAGGGAAATCCTTTTGCGGAACAGTGGATCCGCGGTTCCATGTCTGCGGCCGGCTAAAAAAAACAGGCGGAAGGATTCTATGACGGGAACGGTATTTACAGGATCCGGTTTATGCCGTCTTATGAAGGTACTTATGAATGTACGGTTTTTACCAGCTGGGGTGAGAGGGAGACCGTGGAAGTCCGGGTTGGAAAACCAAAAGAAAACAGCCATGGTCCGGTGCGCGTGGCGAATACATTCCATTTTGCTTATGATGACGGAAAAGCGTATTATCCGATGGGAACAACCTGCTATGTCTGGGAACTTCAGAACGAGGAAACCCAGGAAGAAACTTATCGGAGTCTGGCAGCTTCCCCTTTCAATAAAATCCGTTTCTGTATTTTTCCGAAACACTATGTCTACAATTTAAAAGAACCGGCATGCTATCCCTTTGAAATCCGGGAAACTTCGCCGTGGAAAAGAGAAGACTACAGTGAAGAGTTTTTGAACAGTGCGCCAAGAAACAGGTTTGGCGGCATCGATGTTATGATCGGGGAACCGGATGAGGTCTGGGATTTTTCGCGCCCCAATCCGGCTTATTTTGCTCATATTGAAAATTGCATCGTCCGTCTGCAGGAGATGGGCATTCAGGCGGATCTGATTTTATTCCATCCATATGACCGCTGGGGATTTTCCGGAATGAATCTGGAACAGCAGAATGCTTATCTGCGCTATGTCGTAAATCGTTTTTCGGCTTACCAGAATGTATGGTGGGCTATGGCAAATGAATATGATCTGTTTCGCGGGAAAACAATTGCCGACTGGGAAGCGAATGCCGCTGTGGTGTGCAAATACGACCCTTACCGCCATTTGAGATCCATCCACAACTGCATGACCATGTATGACCACTCGAAAGGATGGATCACTCACTGCAGCATTCAGCGGATCGATCTGTACCGCACTGCGGAAAATGTGGAGATCTGGAGGCCCCAGTATGGGAAGCCCTGCGTTCTGGATGAGATCGCTTATGAGGGAAATCTTCCCCACGGCTGGGGAAATATCAGCGGAGAGGAGATGACCCGCCGCTTCTGGGAGGCATATACCCGCGGAGGTTATGGCCAGCACGGTGAGACTTACGAAAATGAAGACGGTGTGATCTGGTGGTCCCACGGCGGAAGATTAAAGGGAAGCAGTCCGAAACGTCTCGCTTTTCTTCGTCAGATTATGGAGGAAAACGGCGGATATATGGAACCGCTCCCGGCATCTTTTGACGAGACCTGCTGTACGAACGAGGGATCAAATCCGGCAAAAGAATGTATTCTTTACTATTACGGAGCGAACCGTCCCTGCCGCAGATCCTTCCATTATCCGGATCAGGCTTTCGATGTGGAGGTAATCGACACCTGGAATATGACAGTCACCTTTGCGGGGCGGAAAACGGGAGATTTTACGGTAGAACTGCCCTCGCAGCCGTATATGGCTATCCGTCTGACAAACAGAGAAAAAATTTCAAAATAAGCTTGACTGATAAGAAAACATATGGTATAGTACAGACTGTATCACGCCGAAGACAGCAGGTGCCGAAAGGCGTAAGGTTCAAAACGCCTGCCGAGGAGAAGTTACAGGAATATCCATTCATGGAATTTTTATGACCTCTTCGCTCTTCGCGGAGAGGTATTTTTATACTTCCAAAGCGTAGGTACGAGAATACTACAAGGAGGTGCAATCATGGCAATCAATGCAAAAATTGATCTGAAGAAGCCGGTACTGGAAGAAATCTCAGCTCAGATTGACGGTGCACAGTGCGTGATCCTGGTAAACTACAGCGGTTTGACAGTAGCACAGGACACACAGCTGCGTAAAGAATTAAGAGAAGCAGGCGTTCATTACAAAGTATACAAAAATACAATGATGAAGCGTGCGTTCGCTGGAACTCCTTGCGAAGCACTGGTAAAAGATCTGGATGGAACCAACGCAATTGCAATCAGCAAAGACGATGCAACTGCTCCGGCCAGAATTATTGCAAAATTCGCAAAGACAGCTCCGAAGCTGGAGATGGTTTCCGGTGTCGTAGAAAGCAATTACTATGACAAAGCCGGTGTGGAAGCCCTGGCAAATGTTCCGTCAAGAGAAGAACTTCTTGGCAAACTGCTTGGAAGCATCCAGTCCCCGATCGCAAACCTGGCTCGCGTCCTCAACCAGATCGCAGAGGCAAAAGGCGGCGACACAGCAGCAGAAGCGTAAATGCGGCGATGGCAGCCTGATGCAGGCGGCCTGAGCAAAAGTCATCCGCAGGATGCGGATGAAGATCATTCTTACATTAAGAACGAAAAATCAATCCAAGGAGGAAAATAAAAATGGCAAAGTTAACAACCGCAGAATTTATCGATGCGATTAAAGAGTTATCTGTATTAGAGTTAAACGAGTTAGTAAAAGCTTGCGAGGAAGAGTTCGGTGTATCCGCAGCAGCAGGTGTTGTAGTTGCAGCAGCAGGCGCTGAGGCAGCAGCTGAGGAAGAGAAAGACGAGTTCGATGTAGAGCTGACAGAAGTTGGCCCGAACAAAGTTAAAGTTATCAAGGTAGTTCGTGAAGCTACAGGTCTTGGTCTGAAAGAGGCTAAAGCAGTAGTTGACGGCGCTCCGAAGGTACTCAAAGAAGCTGCATCCAAAGCTGAGGCTGAGGATCTGAAAGCAAAACTGGAAGCTGAAGGCGCTAAAGTAACTCTGAAATAATTGAGTTGGCGGTAAGCAGGCAGTAACGTCGTATATAAGGCTATACAGAGATCTCATAACGGTCTGTGTATAGCCTTTTTTACTGCACTTTTCAGAAAATCCTGAAAAAAACAGAAATAACACAAAAAAACAGGTTGACAAGCTTGACAAAACGTGATATTGTAAAAAATGCACTATTATGGCAAGATATGCCTAAATCCTTTTGTTTCAGGCATGAGCGGTAATAAATCTAAAATATACACAAGGGGTGACACGTCAATGGAGAAAAACAGAATACGTCCGATACCAACCGGAAAAAGTATGCGAATGAGTTACCAGAGACAAAAAGAAGTTTTGGAAATGCCCAACTTGATTGAAGTCCAGAAGGATTCCTATAACTGGTTCCTGAAAGAAGGACTCAAAGAAGTCTTTGATGACATTTCACCGATCTCCGACTACGGCGGAAGACTGAGCCTTGAATTCGTAGACTTTACTCTGTGCGAAGACGACGTAAAGTACTCAATTGAGGAGTGCAAACAGCGTGACGCGACCTATGCTGCGCCGTTAAAGGTAAAAGTAAGGTTATATAATAAGGAAAAAGACGAAATCAGTGAACATGAGATCTTCATGGGCGACCTGCCCCTGATGACAGCTACCGGTACTTTCGTAATCAACGGAGCTGAACGAGTAATCGTAAGCCAGTTGGTACGTTCTCCGGGTATCTATTATGGAATCGCACATGATAAGATCGGAAAAAGACTCTTTTCCTGCACCGTAATCCCTAACCGAGGTGCATGGTTAGAGTATGAAACAGACTCCAATGACGTGTTTTATGTCCGTGTAGACAGAACAAGAAAGGTTCCGATCACGGTACTGATCCGTGCGTTGGGTGTTGGTTCCAATGCAGAAATCGTAGAACTTTTCGGTGAAGAGCCCAAGATTCTGGCAAGCTTTGCAAAAGATACTTCCACAAACTATCAGGAAGGTCTTCTGGAACTCTATAAGAAGATCCGTCCCGGCGAGCCGCTGGCAGTGGAAAATGCAGAAAGCCTGATCATGAGCATGTTCTTTGATCCCCGCCGCTACGATCTGGCAAAAGTCGGAAGATATAAATTTAACAAAAAACTGGCACTGCGCAACCGGATCCGCAATCAGATTCTTGCAGAGGATGTTGTGGATGCTTCTACAGGAGAAATTCTGGCTGAAAAAGGCACTACCGTGACACTGGAGCTGGCAGATGCGATTCAGAATGCAGCAGTACCTTATGTCTGGATTCAGACAGAGGAGCGCAATGTAAAAGTACTCTCCAACATGATGGTAGATCTGAACCACTGGGTGGATGTGGACAAGGCGGAAGTGGGCGTCACAGAGGATGTTTACTATCCGGTACTGGCAAAGATCCTGGAGGAAAACACAGATCCGGAGGATATCAAGTATGCCATCAAGCGTGATATTCATGATCTGATTCCGAAGCATATTACAAAAGAGGATATTTTTGCGTCCATCAACTACAACATGCATCTGGAGTACGGTCTTGGAAATGACGATGATATCGACCATCTGGGCAATCGTCGAATCCGTGCGGTGGGCGAGCTTCTTCAGAATCAGTACCGCATCGGTCTCTCCCGTATGGAGCGTGTGGTAAGAGAGAGAATGACAACACAGGATCTGGAAGGAATTTCTCCCCAGTCCCTGATCAATATCAAACCGGTAACGGCGGCAGTAAAAGAGTTCTTCGGATCTTCCCAGCTGTCCCAGTTCATGGATCAGAACAACCCGCTGGGTGAGCTGACCCACAAGAGACGTCTGTCCGCCCTGGGTCCCGGCGGTCTGTCCCGAGACAGAGCCGGATTCGAGGTTCGAGACGTACACTATTCTCACTACGGAAGAATGTGTCCCATTGAGACTCCCGAGGGTCCAAACATCGGTCTGATCAACTCCCTGGCTTCTTATGCCCGTATCAACCAGTACGGTTTCGTTGAGGCTCCGTATCGCAAGATCGATAAGACTGACCCGAAGAATCCGCGGGTTACCGATGAAGTTGTCTATATGACAGCCGATGAAGAGGATAATTACCATGTAGCACAGGCGAATGAGCCGCTGGATGAAAATGGATACTTTATTAATAAGAACGTTTCCGGTCGTTACAGAGAAGAGACACAGGAATACGAGAAACAGATGTTTGATTATATGGACGTTTCTCCGAAGATGGTATTCTCTGTGGCTACAGCCCTGATCCCGTTCCTGCAGAATGACGATGCTAACCGAGCCCTGATGGGATCCAACATGCAGCGTCAGGCCGTTCCGCTGATGATCACAGAAGCACCGGTAGTTGGTACAGGTATGGAGGCAAAAGCTGCCGTTGACTCCGGTGTATGTGTGCTGGCTAAAAAGGCAGGTACTGTTCTT
>JAQYOA010000120.1 GCA_028727605.1 Lachnospiraceae bacterium | reverse complement strand
GCTGGCCGCAGGGAAAAGCGGAGAGAAGATATGCGGGAGTATCTCACATCAACGCAGAACAGGTTCTGGAAGACGATGTCTATGCGCAGCATATCATCGATTATGCCAATGAGAAAAAGGTACAGATTTCTTCTCTGGCATATTATCCCAATGTGATGGATGGAAATCCGGAAAAAAGAGAGGCAGCGGCAGATCATCTGAAAAAACTGATCAAGGCAAGCAGTAAACTGGGTGTTGGTATGGTGACGACATTCATCGGACGTGATCAAACCAAAACAGTGGAAGAAAACCTGGAGCTGGTCAAAGAAATATGGCCGTCCATTCTGACTCTTGCAGAAGAGGAAGGGGTAAAGATCGCAATTGAAAACTGTCCGATGCTGTTTGGAGCAGATCAGTGGCCGGGAGGTCAGAATCTTATGACGACTCCTGCAATCTGGAGAAAAGTATTTGAGATTCTGCCCAGTAAAAATCTGGGAATCAATTATGATCCGTCACATTTTGTATGGCAGATGATCGATTATATTCAGCCGATCTACGAATTCAGAGACAAGATTTTTCATGTGCATTATAAAGATATCAAAGTGTATAAAGATCGCTTGAATCAGGTGGGAATTATGGCATATCCGCTGGATTTCATGTCCCCGAAACTCCCGGGACTCGGGGATGTTAACTGGGGCAAATATGTCAGTGCATTAACCGATATTGGATACGAAGGATGCACCTGTATTGAAATTGAGGATAAAGCATTTGAGGGATCGAAAGAAAGAGTTGAGCAGTCCCTGGTCCTCAGCAAGAGATATTTGAGACAATTTGTTATCTGAAATGGAAGACGGGCAGTAGGAGTATGAAAATACAAAGAAATGGGCAAAGATTTGCTGTCTATTTTGCAGGTTTAGTTCTGGTCTCAATGGGAATTGTATTATGCAAAAAATGTAATCTGGGGATCTCTCCGATTAGCAGTATCCCGTTTGTATTGGAAGAGATTCTTCCGTTCAGTTTTGGGACATTGACCATGTTTTTTCATCTGACTAATATTGCTTTACAGCTGATTTTGGTTCGTAAGTTATGGGATCTGCGAATTCTTCTGCAAATACCGGTTGCGTTTTTGTTCGGAATCGTGATTGATCTGCTGCAGAAACAAATTTCCTTTCAGAATGAATTCTGGATAAATCAGTGGATTGCATTGGTTCTCAGTGTCCTTTTCACCGCGCTTGGGATGGTACTTATGATCGGCATGAATCTGGTGCAAAATCCGCCCGATGGACTGGTAAAAGTAATCAGTCAGAAGACAAAAAAAGAATTGGGTCAGGTAAAAATTGTATATGATATAATCTCAGTTTTTATATCGATTTTTATTGGATTAGTGTTCCTTGGAAAAGTAAAAGGGATAGGAATCGCAACGATCATTTCTGCCGTTTTTGTCGGCAGAACAGTGACATTTTTGAAAAAAATAATAAAATTTGAAAGATGATCAAAAAGAATACAATCAGACTATCAAAACATACAGGAGGTATGATATGAAACTTAAAAACAAAGCGGCATTGTCTACCAGATCTGTTTTTTAAGTAGGATATGGGAAATGGCAACAACCATCGGGTATCTTATCTGCAGTGCAGCAGCATTTAAAACTGGTCTGGAATACTGCAAAATTCCATTTAAAACAGAAAAAAACCGGAAGGATGTTTTTGTTTCACAGTAAAAATACTCCCCCTGCGATGCAGGGGGAGTATCGAAATTATTTTTCCAGAGCCAGTCGAATGATTTCCCGGACACAGGCTTCTTCCCCTAAAGCACGGCTGTTCAGGGTGATATGATAATTCTCAGGGGCACCCCAGGGACGGTCGGTATAGTGGGAATAATAGAGACGCCTTCTGGAATCTTTGTCGTCAATGTGTTTTTCCACTGTTTTGACGGAATCTCCATATCGTTCTATAATGCGTTTTTCGCGGGACTGTTTGTCCGCGCAGATGAAAACATGAAGACAATCTGTGCGGTCCTTAAGTATGTAATCGCCGCATCGGCCAACGATTACACAGCTTTCTCTGTCTGCGAGCTCCCGGATGATTTTTGCCTGTGCAAAATAAATCACATCAGACGGATTCTCTTCCGGAACGACGCCGGATTTCAGGCTCATGGCGAGATTCCAGAGAATACTGTTATTGGTGGAAGAATATTCCGAAGCGTTTTCAATATATTCAGGTAAAAATCCGGTTTCCGCCGCAATCTGTTCTAACATTTCTTTGTCGTAGCAGGGAATTCCAAGCTGTTTGGCGACAGCTTCCCCGATGGCATGTCCGCCGCTTCCGAACTGGCGGCCAATTGTAATTACTTTTTTCATGATTTTGCCTCCAATCTTTCCTGTGTTTTGGCTGTCATTTTTCGCAGTTCCCGAATCATGAGTCCTCCTCCCAGGAAAAAGGCAAGCAGTTCTGACAGCGGTCCTGCCCAAAGAATACCGTCCAATCCCATGATGGCCGCGAGAATCAGCATGGCAGGTATATAGAAAATAACCTGTTTTGCAAGAGATACGACGGTTGCCATAGCAGGACGGCCGATTGCCTGGAATAAGGTTCCGGCACAGAGCTGAATACCTCCAAGACAGCTGGTCAGAAGATAGATTCGGAAGCATTTCACGGCAAATTCTTCATACAGTGCTGATTCCGATCCGAAAATACGGATCAGAGGAAGCGGGAAAAGCTGATAAATCAGCCAGGCCACAATCATTACGGCAGTGGAGGAACCGACTGCCAGCCAGATGGTTTTTTTCACGCGCTGATACTTACCCGCACCATAATTGAATCCAAGGATCGGACGGCTGGCACTGGAAATTCCCATAGCGACAGAGAAAAACAGCATACTCACTTTCATACAGAGACCAAATACGGTAATCGGAATATCTTCTCCGTAGACAGAAAGAGCTCCGTAGTGTGTCAGCATATTATTGGATACAATGGCAATGATTGTTGAAGTCATTGTATTGAGACAGCTGGCAATTCCAAGTGAAGCCAGCATACCTGCAAAAGAAAAATGAAACGCAAATGATTGCTTCGTCAGTCTGATATTTTTGAAGCGGAAAAGGTACGCGAGGTTTAGTACCATGCTGATAAACTGGCTGAGAATGGTTGCATAGGCTGCTCCGCGAATTCCCATATGAAAAACAAAAATAAAGAGAGGGTCAAGAAAGAAATTCAGCAGGGAGCCTACCATCATGGAGACCATCGAATAGGTGGGGCTTCCGTCTGCCCGCACGACTCCGTTTACAATTACAGCGATGATCACAAATGGAAAGCCCAGAGCGATGATCGAGCCATAGTCCTGTGCGTAGGGAAGGATGTTATCGGTAGCACCGAAAATATGGCACAGAGGGGTCAAAAATACAAGTACCAGAACGCTGAGCAGGATACTTGCTGCTGCTCCGGATATTAAGGAAGTTCCCACTGCCTTTGATGCTTTTTCCGGTTCTCCTTTCCCGAGCTGTAAGCTGAAATAGGTGGCAAGGCCGTCTCCGAACAGAGAAGCGATCGCTATGGCGAAAGTAGCGATCGGTGCGATGACATTGGTTGCTCCATTTCCCAGCATTCCGACACCCTGTCCGATAAAAATCTGGTCAACCATGTTGTACAGAGAGTTAATGACCATGGAAATAATACCAGGAATCGCAAAGCTCCGAAGCAGTTTTCCGATCCGTTCTGTGCCGAGCGGATTGGAAGCAGTCGTTTGTTCACTCATAACAAGTCCTCCTTGAAATAAAAATAGAATTCTAACTATTTGGAAATAGAACATATGTAAAAAGAAAATCTGACTTTTAGATACATAGAATTCTATGTATTTGGGAAAAACAAAAAAATTCAAAAACCGATCATTTTATATTGTCGGCCATTTTTTCAAGAACAGATTCAAAGACTTTCAGATCCTCATCTGAGATACCGACAAACAGGCTTTCCATATATCGGTCAATTCGTTCAGAAATGACTGGCTTTAGTTTCAGGGCTTTTTCAGTTGGAGCGAGATGTTTATACCTGCCGTCGAAAGCTACCGGCTCTCTTCGGATATAGCCGTCCCGTTCCAGATTATTGATGAGGCTTGTCACAGAAGAACCTCTGATGGAAAGGAAAACTTCCAGATCTTTTTGATATACTTCTCCGTATTGTGCCTTCTCAACAATGAACTCAAGCGTCAGTGCCTGCGTGTTTGTCAGAGGAAGATCCGTAAAAAAAGAAGAAAAATGAAGATTCATCAGCCGGTTCAGCCGTTCCTGTTTACCTGTCAATCTTTTATAATCCATAAGTCTCTCCTTAATAATTAGAACTCTATCTATTATAGCGTCTCTTTCCCTTTGTGTCAACCGGGGAACACATCAGGATGGAATAGTTTCGATACTGAGTATATTGTCTGCAGGGATTTCTCTGCCGTCTGAGAAAATGACCAGCCGTTTGCAGGAATCAAGCTTTTTAATGATGCCGGAGGCGTTTACATACGTCCCTCCGGCTTTTTTTCTGTCCGGCAGGAAATAGGTAATGGAAACGGGGAAATCTTCGCCCAGGTGTTCTGCAATGATCCGGAGTTTGCCGTTTAGTTCTTCCTTTTCATAGTCATCCAATTCAATTTTATGATCTGTCAGCCTTGCGGTTTCCCTGATGGCTGCACCATAGCCTGTGAGTGCAGAAAAAGGTGAGAATTGTGCCGCGCGATTCTCCATAGACATTCGTGGTCTTGTGGCAGAAACGTGGTGCGGAAGATGGATGATATCGTCGTAGTTGTCAGTCATTTTGTATCCTCCTATTGTGATGCGAAAACAGGGCGCAGGAAAGCACCCGGGAACAGTATAACACATCATCGGGGATTTTGCTTGCTTTGATGAAAAATCCTATTTATAATAAGATTCAGGAAAGAGGGATTGATTATGGAAAAAAATTTAACGACCGGCAGCGTATTGAAAACGGTTCTGTTCTTTTCGCTGCCATATCTTTTGTCATACTTTCTGCAGACGTTGTACGGTATGGCAGATTTGTTTATTATCGGTCAGTTTTGCGGGGTGGAAAGTACAACAGCAGTTTCCATCGGCAGTCAGGTTATGCATATGCTGACTGTAATGATTGTCGGTCTTGCCATGGGAGCGACAGTTATGATCGGACAGGCTGTCGGAGGAGGAAAAAAAGAGAGTGCCGCGCAGACGATCGGAAATACAATTACGTTGTTTTTGATTGTGTCAATTATTTTGACGGCAGTTTTACTGCTGTGCGTGAAACCGATTGTCCATGTCATGTCCACGCCAAAGGAGGCGGAGGCAGGTGCAGTTTCCTATCTGACGATCTGTTTTATCGGGATTCCTTTTATCACAGCATACAACATAATCGGGTCTGTATTTCGCGGGATGGGGGATTCAAAACGGCCGATGTATTTTATCGCTGTAGCCTGTGCAGCTAATATTGTCCTCGACTATGTTTTTATTGGATATATGGGACTTGGGCCTGCGGGAGCGGCGCTTGGAACTACACTTGCCCAGACGATCAGTGTTGTGGTATCTCTGTTCGTTGTTTTGAGACAAAGAATGGGAATTCATCTGAAAGCTGCAGATTTCAGAATCAATCGGGAGACCATGAACGGAATTGTAAAAATCGGTCTTCCCATCGCATTTCAGGATGGATTTGTGCAGATCGGCTTTATTGTCATTACCGTTTTTGCCAATATGAGAGGTCTGAACGATGCAGCGGCGGTGGGAATCGTAGAGAAAATTATCAGTATTTTGTTCCTGGTTCCGTCAGCTATGCTTCAGACAGTATCTGCACTTGGTGCGCAGAACATCGGAGCGGGAAAACATGACCGTGTCCGGCGGGTTCTGTGGTATGCAGTTATCATGGCGGTTGCCTGGGGAGCAGCGGCAGTGATTGTTATGGAAACGAATGCCGGTTTTTTTATCGGAATGTTTGCCGACAATGCAAAAGTGATACAGCTGGGAAGTCAGTATCTGCATTCTTATGTATGGGACTGTATTTTTGCCGGAATTCATTTTTGTTTCAGCGGTTATTTTTGTGCTTATGGATTATCGGGAGTTTCCTTTGTCCATAACATGCTTTCTATTCTCTGTGTCCGTATTCCGGTTTCCTATCTGGCGTCCAGATATTTTGTGGATACGTTATTTCCCATGGGAATTGCACCTCCTGCCGGATCGCTGCTTTCGGCAATGATCTGTATCGGAGTCTTTCTTTGGATGGAGAAGTATAAAAACTATGATAAAACGGAAAATCTTACACAAACTTAACATAGATATCTCAGAAAATTGATGTTTTCGTAGTATAATGAATCTCGTGAGATTGTCTTTAACAGAGAAAGTGGTTTGAGAAAGGAACTTTATAAATGAAAAGCACAGAAAAAAAGACAGAAAAGGAAGCGAGAATTCCCTGCATGATGAACAGGGAACTGTCATGGCTGAAGTTTAATGAACGGGTATTAAATGAGGCGGGCAATCCGCGGGTACCTTTGGCAGAGCGCCTTACATTTGCAGCAATTTATCAGTCAAACCTGGATGAATTTTACCGGGTCAGAGTCGGTACACTTATGGATCAGATGGAATCCTCCGAGGTGGTACGGGAAAACAAGACAAATATGACCAGTGAAGAACAGGTAAAAGCAATCCTGAAAGTGACCAGAGAGCTGGATCGGAAGAAAGAACGCATCTATGAACAGTTGATGGGAGAGCTGGAACCGAAAGGAATCCGTCTGATTAATTTCAATAAACTGTCGGCGGAAGAGGGAAAACTTCTGGAAGCCTATTTTGACCATGAGATCGCCCCCTATCTTTCTGCAAATATTGTAAGCAAACAGCAGCCGTTTCCGTTTTTGAAAAATAAAGACATTTATGCAGCGGCATTGTTAGAGACAAAGGGTGGAAAGACCCGGATGGCGATCATTCCCTGCAGCAACAATGTATTTAAACGTCTGATTGACATTCCCACCAGAAAGGGAACCTTTATGCTCTCGGAGGAACTGATTCTCCATTTCCTTCCAAAGCTGTTTGAAAACTATGTTGTGAAAGAAAAATCATTGCTTCGAATTACAAGAAACGCGGATATTGATACAGAAACGATTTACGATGAGGATCTGGATTACCGGGAGGCGATGGAAAATCTGATTAAGCAGAGAAAACGGATGAATCCTGTCAGGATGGAGCTTTCCAGAGAGCTTGATAAAAAGATGATCAGTTCCTTATGCAAAAACATAAAAGTAAAAAAAGATCACGTCTTCCAGTCCGGAGTTCCGCTTGACATGTCGTTTGTCTTTGCACTTCAAAGCTATCTGAAAAGTACCGGACAGGAGGAACTTTTTTATCAGAGACGTACTCCGAGAATGACACCGGAATTGGATGAAAAGCGCCGTCTGATTCCACAGATTCTGGAAAAGGATGTGCTGCTGTCGTATCCGTTTGAAAGCATCCGTCCGTTTATCAAACTGCTCGATGAGGCAGCAAAAGACGATACGGTTGTCTCGATCAAGATGACCTTATACCGCCTGGCAGATAAGAGCCAGATTGTGGATGCGTTGGTGGAAGCTGCGGAGAATGGAAAAGAAGTGGTTGTCCTGGTAGAACTGCGTGCGCGGTTTGATGAGGAAAGCAATATTGAGTACTCCAGAAAGCTCGAAGAGGCCGGCTGTCGGGTGATTTACGGACTGAACGGATATAAAGTGCATTCAAAACTCTGCCTGATTTCCAGAAAGACAGAAAATGGAATATCTTATATTACTCAGATCGGAACCGGAAACTATAATGAGAAAACATCTGCTCTGTATACCGATCTGTCGCTGATTACAGCAAATCAGGAGATTGGAGCAGAGGCAGCGGAAGTGTTCGCCGCACTTTTAAAGGGCGAGACAGTGGAAAAGACGGATCTTCTTCTGGTAGCACCAAAGTGTCTGCAGAACAGAGTGCTTGATATGATTGATGAGGAAATCGAGCATGCAAAACGGGGAGAAGAGAGCTACATCGGTATTAAGATCAATTCTCTGACGGATAAAACCATCATTGAAAAACTGGTGGAGGCATCCCAGGCAGGAGTAAAAATTGAGATGATTGTGAGAGGAATCTGCTGTCTGATCCCGGAGGTGAAAGGTTATACCGAAAACATAAAGATTGTCAGCATTGTGGGACGTTTTCTGGAGCATTCCAGAATTTACCGGTTCGGAACGAAAGAAAGGGAAAAAGTCTATATCGCATCAGCTGATTTTATGACACGAAACACGATACGACGGGTTGAAGTGGCGGCCCCGATTCTGGATGCAAGACAAAGAGAACGCCTTGACTGGATGTTTGAAACGATGATGCAGGATGATGAAAAGGGAAAACGATTGACGGCAAAAGGAAACTATGCAGATCAGAGCCTGAACGATGTGAAACTGAATTCACAGGAAGTTTTCTATGCAGCTGCTTATCGCAATGCAGAAAAATAAAAGGCAGCAACAAAACCGGTCACTGCCTTTTCAGGAAAATATGAAAAATTATTTTGGGGAAGCGGCACAGTTGGCGCTTCCCTCGCCCAAAAGCATTTCAAGACCATGTTCTACCGGATCAAGGACGGCAAGAATATTTTCCTGAGATGCTTTTTTGCTGCCCGGAAGATTGATGATCAGGGTGCGGGCGCGGATGCCGGCGGCACTGCGGCTTAAACATCCCCTGGGTGTAATCCGCATGGATTCTGCACGCATCACTTCCGGAATCCCGGGTGTAAGGCGTTCTACGACTGCAAGGGTCGCTTCCGGGGTAATATCTCTCGGAGAAAAACCGGTGCCTCCGGTTGTCAGTACCAGGGCAGCGTGAAGTTCATCGGCACATTTAATGAGTTCCGATTTGATTTGTTCCATGTCATCGGGAATAACGGAAGTGTAAACGACATCATATCCTCTGTCAGACAGAATTTTGCAAAGATTTGGCCCGCTGGTATCTTCCCGTTCGCCGCGGGAGGCCTTGTCACTGACGGTAATGACTGCTGCTGTATAGTTCATCATTGTTCCTCCTGTTATGATTGTGAATTATGAGTTATCCGCCGATCTGGTTCATACTGCGGCCTGACAAGGAATGATGATCGGCATCCAGACTTCCGTGCCACGCCGGTTTGTGAAAGATGGCATGTTTCATTTGTTCCTGCATCTCCTTAAAATCCAGCCCCTTTATGGAATATTCCCTTGCCGAATGCAGGCAAGGCTTGAGTTTTCCGTCGGCAGTCAGGCGGATGCGGTTGCATTCTCCGCAAAAGTGAGCACTGATGGGGCTGATCAGACCGATTTTTCCCTTCGCTCCGGGCAGCTGATACAACCGGGCAACGCCGCCGTCCTGCTGTGCGGGAGCGGCATCCGGCAAAGCTTTGAGAACTTTTGTACAGGGGACAAAAGCACCTGGGTCGAAAGCACCGCTGTCATACATAGGCATCAGTTCAATAAAGCGCACATCCACGGGATACAGGCGGGTGAGTTCTGCCAGAGCCGGAATTTCTGTGTCGTTGAAACCGCCGATCAATACAACATTGATTTTCAGCTGTTCGAAACCTGCGAGGAGGGCTGCCTGAAGACCTGCAAAAAAGTCGGCAAGGTTTCCGGTACGTGTGATATAAGCGTATTTTTCCGAGTCCAGCGTGTCAAGGCTCAGGT
>JAQYOA010000119.1 GCA_028727605.1 Lachnospiraceae bacterium | reverse complement strand
ATAAATTTCGCAGTCATCTTCTACTTTTTTGCAATTTTTAAGAACCTCTTTCATGACTGTTTTCGGATCCTGTCCGTCCTCAAATTCTACAATCATTTTCAACATCATAAAGTTCACAGTGGCATCTTTTACACCTGCAGTATGCTTTGCTGCTTCCTCCATTTTGTTAGCACAATTTGCGCAGTCAACTTCGATCTTGTACGTTTTCTTCATGGTATGTCTCTCCTTTACTGATTATAAATGTTAACAATTGAACATTTATTCATATGTTTGTTTTCATTATACCATGAGAAAATTTCTTGTCAATCCTTTCTTTTCATCTTGCGAATATTTTTCTGCATCAATCGCCAGTATCATCATAAGTGCATGCCGCCTTTGATTACAGAATCTCATTCCATAAAATTGCCGGATACTTTCCAGACATTCCTGTCCGGTATATAAGAAAGATGAAAAAAGCGGCCACTGACAGTTTGTTGTTCAGTGAACCGCTTTTGTTTTTTGA
This sequence comes from Lachnospiraceae bacterium, assembly GCA_028727605.1. Taxonomy (GTDB): domain Bacteria; phylum Bacillota; class Clostridia; order Lachnospirales; family Lachnospiraceae; genus Fusicatenibacter. Next base: position 31,341 of record JAQYOA010000119.1, on the reverse strand, counting down.
TAAAATTAATTTACTTATACCAGCTTCTTACCGGTCAGCATTTCGTAACCAAGAAGATATTTTTCAATTGTCTTGTCAACGATTTCCTGAGGCAGTGTCCAGTCGTTGTCCGGATTGGCTTTCAGCCAGTCGCGTGCAAACTGTTTGTCAAAGGAAGGCTGTCCATGACCGGGCTCATACCCTTCTGCAGGCCAGAAGCGGGAACTGTCCGGTGTCAGCATTTCATCTCCGATGACGATATTTCCCTGCTCATCAAGACCAAACTCAAACTTCGTGTCTGCGATGATGATGCCTTTACTGAGTGCATACTCTGCACATTTTTTGTAAAGGGCAATAGTATAGTCCCGAAGTTTTTCTGCATATTCCTTTCCTTTGCCAGGATAATATTTCTCAAGATGATCGATACTCTGCTCAAAAGAAATGTTTTCATCATGATCGCCAATTTCAGCCTTTGTGGAAGGTGTGTAGATTGGCTCAGGCAATTTGTCAGACTCTTTCAGACCTTCCGGAAGTTCAATTCCGCATACTTTTCCGGTCTTCTGATAGCTTGCCCATCCGCTTCCGGTAATGTATCCGCGAACGATACATTCCAGCGGGAGCATATTAAGCTTACGGCACATCATGCTGTTTCCGTCGAATTTCTCCTGCTGAAAATACTCCGGCATATCTTTTACATCAACAGAAATCATGTGATTCGGAAGGATATCCTCTGTCAGATCAAACCAGAACTTTGACATCTGAGTCAAAACAGTTCCTTTTTTTGTCACAACGTTATTCAGGATCACATCAAAGCAGCTGATCCGGTCTGTTGCCACCATAATCAGGCTATCTCCGTTGTCATAAATTTCGCGGACTTTGCCTTCTTTGATTGGTTTTAATTCCTTCATTATATACACCTCATCTTTTTATGTAATGGTAAATAGATCACTATAAACCTACCACTATTTATAGTGTGCCGTCAAGAGAAAGTTTTCCAAAATGAACTTTCGCAAAACAGTCCTGCATTATTTATGGAACAGATTTCGGAATATACCCAAAATCCGTTTGATCATTGACGGATATGCGATGTAGTAAACGCCTAACGTGACTGCAGCTGACAGGGCAAAAACGGGGACCGCATAGAGAACCCAGACAAGATAGTTATTTGCCTGAACCGGAAAGCAAAAATGAACAATAGCCGTAATGATCAATACACACAGGATACAGAGAGAAAATCCCTTCACAAATTTCCAGATGGAACGATAGAGGATTCGTTTGGAAAGATAATATACGTGATGGAAGGTGCGCAGCAACATAGCACATAAAGTTCCGACTGCGACTCCGACAATTCCGAATTTATATACCAGAATGACGGATAATATGATGTTGACGGCTGCTTCCAGGTAGCAAATCTGATTCGTCTGACGAAAGTGACCGGCGGAAAGAATGACCGTGCTGTACGGGTTTCTCATGCAGTAAGCAGCCTCTGCCAGTACCAGCAGTACAGCAAACAGTGGACGCTCATAATTTACATCCGTTACACCTGCCGTATAGATCCGGACAAATGGAAGAAGCATGATTCCGGTTGTGGTGAAAAAAATGGTGATCAGGATAAAATTAAGTGTTTCATACAAATCAAATGTGTCTTTCAGCTTCTCTTCTTCGTCGTTGGCAATGAGATTTCCGATCGAGGCATAAATCCCGTTGGTAAAGGAGTTTACAACATTTACAATTCCGTAGATCACACTGTGGTAGACGGAATAGACAGAGACAATTTTGACATTTGCAAACAGAGTAAGGACTGTCACATCGGTATTTGCATGGATCACATAAGCAATATGCTGCCCCAGACCGTCCCATTTTTGCCGAATTGTATCTTTATCCGGCTCTACCGTTTTGTCAATCTGATAGTGGCGTTTTACATAGTAATTATAGAAAAGCGGACGCAGTACATAGACGGTTGCGGAAATCAATTTAAGAAGGTGAATCTGAACATTCAGAGATACGCAAATAAGTACAACCACAGTGTTCAGGAACAGTGTGACAATCTGAACGAGGGATGTCAGATACAATTTCTGATCAGACTGAATGACAAGCTGATAAGTCAAACCGAAATAATACTGTGCAAAGGTACTGATGCTGATAATAATTACCATGGAAAAGGAAAACCACCAGGAAAACTGATCCGCTACAACAAAAGGAAAGAAGACGGCAACAATTGCAATGTAGATAAGAAAAAGACGTGCAATTGTGCGGAAATATCGTTCTGTGGCAACGACAACACAGCTCAAAGCATGATGATCTTTTTTCGCAAGGGGTTTATAAAGCGCAGAATTCACAACTGCACCGACTCCGGCTTCCAGAAAGGTAATATAACTGAGAAACTGTGAAATAGACGAAATAGTACCGTTTACAGATGAGCCGTAGTGGCCGATGATCAGACGGGGGACAATCAGTCCGCATATCGCAGCTGCCAGCTGCTGAAGAAGATTAAAAAGTGTATTGTAAAAGGTCAGTTTTTTTCTGCTTCTCATAACCAGCGTTCACTCTCATTCCTTTGTATTGATGATAATAGTTTTCCGGTTTCCCTGTACTTCAAATAAGTCTTCGATCCCTGAAGTAATATAAAGTGTGCCGTCCTCTGTTTCGAGGATTGCATCGAATTCGTCACTGTGATTTTTCCAGTAACTGACAGCATGATCTTTTCCCATTACCAACAGCGCTGTGGAAAGACCATCTGATAGAATACCTTTTTGGCTGACAATCGTGACGGAAATCAAACCGCTGGAGGCCGGATATCCGGTTGCAGGATCGAGAATATGATGGTATGTTTTTCCATCCTGTTCGAAGTAACGCTCGTAACCTCCGGATGTAATCACGGCACAATCCGATGCTTTCAAAATACCGAGGTACTCATCGCTGCTTTCGGGACTTCGAATCGCCACATTCCAAAGAGTCCCGTCGGGTTTCGTGCCGAGTACCTGTACATTTCCGCCAAGATTTACAAGACCGCTTGTGACACCCAAGGATCGGTATAACTCCATGATTCGGTCGGAGGTATAACCCTTGGCGATTCCTCCAAAGTCGATTTGCATTCCTTCCCGTTCAAAGGAAAGCTCTTTTGAAGCATTTTCATAATGAACCAGGGAAACATCGGTCAGAGGAAGTAATTCCGCGATAGTCTGTTCCGTTGGAACCTGATAGTTTCCGTCTGTAAATCCCCATGCTTTCATCAGCGGATAGATTGCAAAATCAAAAGCACCTCCGGTACTTTCATACAGAGAAAGGGAATATTCTGTTAAAAGTGCGGTGTCTTCCGATAAGGTTCCGCCGCCTTCCTGATTGATCCGGTACACTTCACTGGTTTCGTCTCCTGTTGAAAGCAATTGATCCAGTCGTGTAATTTCCTGTTCCGCTTTTTCTACGGCTTCGTTTGCCATACTTCCGTAAGCCGTAACAGTCATAAATGTGTCCATGGCGAAGATGTCACGGCTCTCTTTTTCTTCAGAAGACAAAGCTTCGGAGTCGGTGTTTTCAGTTTCTGCTTTTCCGGAAAAGGAAAAGTCCAAAAAGGAACATCCTGAAAGAAGGAAAAGGATACTAAATAAAAAAATAAAAGGAACTGTCTTTTTCATGATCACACTCCGTCATAAAACAATTAATGCTAATCTTAACATTATTCTTTTGAAAATGCAACCTTTCCGTTTCTGCCGGACAAAGAAAAACAGCAGAGTGCTGCTGTTTTTCTTTTACTGTACTATTCAATTTATTTATGCATGCGGAATATTTGTAAATTCGCTGATTTCCCGGTTGATTGTGCAAAGATCATCAACAGACAGATCGTGAAGGTTTTCATGGCCCGTGATGCGTGCAAAGGTTTTCAGCTCTTCCAGAGTCACACGCAGATAATTTGCCACCCGCATTGCCGGGGCATCTCCTTTTAATCTGGAACGCAGATCTTCATCCTGGGTTGCCACACCAACCGGACACATGCCGCTTCCGCAAATGCGATACTGCTGACAGGCAAGTGCCATCAGAGGCGCTGATGCGACTGCAACTGCGGTTGCGCCCATGGCAATGGCTTTTGCAAAATCGGAGGAAACCCGAAGTCCGCCGGTGATAATCAAATCGATGTCGGAACCGATTTCATTCAGATATTTTTTGGCACGATACAGAGCATAAACAGTTGGAACGCTGCTGGCATCCCGAAGAAGCTTTGGCGAAGATCCGGTGGCACCGCCTCTTCCGTCGATGGTGATGAAATCCGGATTTGCATATACACAAAATGCGAGATCGCGCTCAATATGTCCTGCTGCTATTTTTACACCGATCGGACGTCCGTCAGATGCCATGCGAAGCTGCTCTATCAGGGTTTTCAAATCTTCTTTTGTTTCGATTCCGGGGAAACGGGACGGAGCAATCACATCTTCGCCCATTGGTTTCTGGCGAATCCGGCTGATCTCGGCAGTTACTTTTTCACCGGGCAGATGACCTCCCATACCCGGTTTTGTGCCCTGGCCGATTTTGATTTCAATTGCATCGGCATTGCGCAGATTTTCCGGACTGACACTGTAGAGATTCGCAACGTATTCAAAGATATATTTGTCTGCGGCAGCCATCTCCTCCGGTAAAATACCGCCTTCGCCGGAACACATGGCGCTGCCTGACATAGCGCTTCCTTTTGCAAGAGAAATTTTGGCCTCTCTGGAAAGTGCACCAAATGACATATGAGAAATATAGACCGGATTTTCAAGGACAAGCGGTTTCTTCGCATGTTTGCCGATCACGGTTGTTGTATTGACAGGAGCATGCTCGTCAAGCGGCATCGGATCCAATTGCGCACCGAGAATCAGAATATCATCCCATCCGGGCATGGGAAGTGTCGTTGCCATTGCTGCGGATACGGATTTTCCCGTCACAGCCATCTGATGGATTTCTTCCATATAGCGCAGTTTTTCATCTTTTCTCACAAACTCACGGGGATAATCCAGTTTTTCTTCTTTCTTTCTTGCCGGTGTTTCACTGGACAGCTCTTCCACTTTTGAAAATTCCGATACAGGCTGTTTACAGATTGGACACTGGGTGATAGAAGAAAACGGGATTCCCTCCCGCTCCTCGTCATAAATATAGCCGCAGATATTACATTTGTACTTTGCCATTGTTTACCCCCTTTTTCCTGTGAAACCAGCGATTGGTTTCGTGCAAATTGTATGTATTAGTGCCATATAACTGTATCTATTATAGCATAATACACATAGTATGTCATCGGAAAATAACAGAAAGCACCACTTTTTCAAATTTGCTGTCTGAAAAAGTGGTGCTTTTTTGTTATTTATTTCGTCTCACAGGACAGGGTGCTTTTTTCGAAAAATTCTTACATTCTGTCATGGCAGGTTCTGGAAATAACATCCAGCTGCTGCTCTCTGGTCAGATCAATGAATTTTACAGCGTAACCGGATACACGGATTGTGAAGTTTGCGTACTCCTCTTTTTCCGGATGTTCCATTGCATCGATCAGTTTTTCTTTGCCAAAGACATTCACATTCAGGTGATGTGCTCCCTGATGGAAATATCCATCCAGTACATGAGTCAGATTGTCTACACGCTCCTCATCATTATGTCCGAGTGCTTCCGGATTGATTGTCTGAGTGTTGGAAATTCCATCCAGTGCATCTTCGTAAGGAAGTTTTGCAACGGAATTCAGAGAAGCAAGAAGACCGTTTTGCTCAGCGCCGTAAGACGGATTTGCTCCCGGAGCCAGAGGTTCGCCTGCTTTTCTTCCATCCGGAAGAGATCCGGTTGCTTTGCCGTATACCACATTGGAGGTAATTGTAAGAATGGAAGTGGTCGGCTCAGAATCACGGTAGGTATGGCAGTATTTCAGCTTACTCATGAAAGTACGGAGGAGCCATACAGCGATTTCATCTGCTCTCGGATCGTCGTTGCCGTATCTCGGGAAATCACCGGTGGTTTCGTAATCAATTACCATACCATCCTCATCGCGGATTGTTTTTACTTTTGCATATTTAATCGCACTTAAAGAATCCACAACATGGGAGAAACCGGCGATACCGGTGGCAAAGGTACGTCTTACATCGGTATCGATCAGAGCCATCTCTGCTGCTTCGTAGTAATACTTGTCATGCATGTAGTGGATCATGTTCAGGGTACCAACATACAGATGTGCCAGCCAATCCAGCATGACATCATATTTTTTCATCACTTCATCGTAATCAAGGTATTCGGAGGTGATCGGCTGATACTCCGGTGCTACCTGCTGTTTGGTCTTCTCATCTTTACCGCCATTGATCGCATACAGGAGGCATTTTGCCAGGTTTGCACGCGCGCCGAAGAACTGGATTTCTTTTCCTGTTTCTGTTGCGGATACACAGCAGCAGATCGAATAGTCATCTCTCCATACCGGACGCATAACATCATCGTTCTCGTACTGGATTGAACTTGTCTTTACGGAAATGTAAGATGCATATTTCTTAAAGGCTTCCGGCAGACGTTCGGAATACAGCACGGTAAGATTCGGCTCCGGAGAAGGTCCCATATTTTCAAGAGTATGAAGGAAACGGTAATCATTCTTTGTAACCATGGAACGACCGTCCATACCCATGCCGGCAACCTCCAGAGTTGCCCATACGGGATCACCGGAGAACAGCTGATTGTAGGATGCGATTCTTGCAAATTTAACCATACGGAATTTCATTACCAGATGGTCAATCAGTTCCTGTGCCTCTTTTTCTGTCAGGCAGCCTTTTTTCAGGTCACGTTCGATATAGATATCCAGGAAAGTAGATACACGGCCGACACTCATTGCTGCACCGTTCTGGGTTTTGATGGCTGCCAGATAACCGAAATACAGCCACTGAACTGCTTCTTTTGCGTTTGCAGCCGGCTCGGAAATATCAAAGCCGTAGGAAGCAGCCATTACCTTCATCTCTTTGAGTGCTTTGATCTGGTCAGCGATTTCCTCTCTGAGCTGGAAATCACCGCGGCGCATGCCCTGACGATTGGTTGCCGCAAAATCCTTCTGTTTCTGTTCAATCAGGTAATCAATACCATATAGAGCTACACGACGGTAATCACCGACAATACGTCCTCTGCCGTAGGTATCCGGAAGCCCGGTCAGAATCTTGTTGTGACGTGCTATTTTCATTTCCGGAGTATAAATATCAAATACACCCTGGTTATGTGTTTTATGATATTTTGTGAAAATCTCATGGAGCTTTTCACTTGGTTTATATCCGTACATCTCACAGGACTGCTCGGCCATATTAATTCCGCCGTAAGGCATAAATGCTCTCTTTAACGGCTTGTCTGTCTGAAGTCCGACTACCTGCTCCAGATCTTTCATATCGTCGTCAATATAGGCAGCACCATACGCGGTAATTCCGCTTACAACTTCTGTCTCCATGTCAAGGACACCGCCTTTGGCGCGTTCTGCTTTCTGAAGTTCCTGCAGTTTTCCCCACAAACGGTCGGTTGCTTCTGTAGGCCCTTCCAGGAAAGCTGCATCTCCGTCATAAGGAGTGTAGTTGTTCTGGATGAAATCGCGTACATCTACGCCTTCTTTCCAGAGTCTGCCCGAAAATCCATTCCACTGTTCAAATTCTTTCATTACAGTATTGTCCTTTCTGATGTATTTTTTTCCTCGTTAACAATATAACAAACACATCGCGATCAGGCAATATATGCACGTGAAAAAGAACAATTTATTTTCAAATGCAATAAATAAAAGAACAGAAATGAATGATCAATCAAAAGTGTAGGTGCCATTGGAAAAATCAGCTGTCACGGACATGCCGTTGGAAAAACAGCTTCTCTGCAGCTTTCCGTCTTTTGTGAGGAGCTCATGGTGTACAAGCTCGCATTTTGCCACTTTTTCCTGGAATTCAGAGACAATCCGGCAGCGCTGAATCATCTCCAAAAGATCTCCTTCTTTATCGGATGCGAAAGCTCCGTCGCAATTCGGATAAGCGGCATCCCGGATCAGGTAGGGAGCCCCTCCGTTGATTAATGCATAGAGCATATAGTCATCCGAATCATCAAAATGTTCCATCATCCATGGTTCAATGACACAGTCATGATAGACCAGATTAAAAAGCGGAACGGGAATTCCCAGCTTTTGAGATCCCGCAGGCCGCATCATAAATTCATAAGGTGCGTAATGACAGAACACCAAACTCTCAATTGCCCAGTCACTGACTTCCTCTGAGCTGGTCAGAATTCCCTGGGAAAGCAGGTAGTGAAAACACTTGCTGCGGTATTCATAACACTCTCTTCGCGTCATGCGATGTTCGGGAGAATCACACTCGTCTCCTTCGTTGCAGGTGAATACGTCCAGATAAGTGCCGTCGAGATGAATTCCATGTTTTTTCAGTTCCGAGAAGTTACGCTTTACATAATAAGGAGCCTGCGTTGCGCACAGATAGGACTGCCATCCGCCTGCCCAGCGATTATGGGAAGGAACGGAACCATCCGGAAGATGACACGCATATTGTTCCTCATAGCTTGGTGCATTGTGATAGTAATCACGATACTGATCATGGGTTCCGAACAGATAACCGCAGCGATGTACGGTTTCTGCAAGAGACTGCATTCCTTCCCAGCCGCCGGCTTCCTTGCAGGCCGGCAGATAATCGGGATGGGAATTATCATATCCCGGCTGTGCCCAGCCATCCAGATGAAGATAGAGCTTTTTGACACCTTGCTCATGAAGCTGAAGGATTTGCTGCTCCCTTACGGAGAAGGGGGTCAGATGATTATTTTTTTCGGGATCTTCCGGGTCAAAAAAATCAGACTCTTTTTGTACGGAGGTCTTGATTCCGGTATGAACAAAGGCACAGCCGATTAACTGATCAACAGAAGGATTCTGTACTGCTTTTTCCGCGAGCGTTCTTAAGCGGCCCTGCTCAGCCACGTAAGTGCGGTAAGTCTTACAGAGATCGTTGTAGTCACAGTCTTCCAGAAAGGTATATCGGAAAATTCTGCGGTAATCCATGCGTCCAAGGCTTGGTTCCATCCATACGCCTACATGAGTATAAGGACCTTTGGCGGGATGTTCTGCATGCCAGCCTGCATTCCAGGGAGTAACGCAGATCATGATGTAACCGGCGTGTTCCTTCACCTGGCCAAACCACGGCATATATCCGCCGGCGGTTTCAAATCTGCCGTCAAATGCGACAGGGCCAAGGCTTGTTTCCCAGGTGTTCGGAAGCAGTACGCCCTGCTGTAAAGTCAAGAGGGTGTACCAGTCATCACGTGCCTCCTCAAATTCCATTTCGGATGGCCAAAGGACTTTCTTTACATGGAAGCCGGTTTCACATCTCGGAATCCACTCGAAATAGACATCTTCGGTTGCTTCTTCGGCCCAGACAATCGTTTCAAAAGAATAACCGTTTTTCCACTGATAAAAACTTTTAATGCCTTTGCCTACCCCATTCTGAAATTCCTGATGTGAAATTTCGTCTGCATCAGAAAAAGAGAAATCTCCCTCCTCGCAAAGCAAGAGCGGACGATCCTCCGCTCTTGTTTTCCAGATGCTATTCTTTTTTTGAATTGTCCAGACAAGGCTTTCCTCTTCCAGACTGATTCTCAAATTTTCGCATTGAATTGTTTTCATTGTTTTTATTTCTCCAGATCGCTTTTGGTAATGATTTTTCCGTCTCTCCAGATTCTTTCCAGGTCATAAAAGAGACGGTTTTCTTCGTCAAAGAGATGAATCACCACATCGCCGTAATCCATCAGGATCCAGTTGGCAGTCTGATATCCCTCAATTTGTTTTGGAAAAATACCTTGTCTTCCAAGGGTTTCTTCCACGTTATCGGCCATAGCCTGTACCTGGTTACGGTTGCTGCCGCTGGCAATCAGAAAATAATCTGCCAGTGTGGAAACTTTTTCAATATCAAGGATCCGCACATCAATCGCTTTTTTATCTTCCAGTGCATCCACTGCCATGAAAGCTGTTTTCTTTGATTCGTTCAATGGTATTCCTCCTTATTGTTCAGCCGTTTCTTCCGTGTTCTTTTCCTCGTGCAGGTTTTTATAAAAACGGTAAGCATCCGCTGTAGTTGTGTCCAGCGTTTTGGGGTTGGAAGAAAGGTATTCCATGCTGTCTTTTAAAATTTGATACATACATTCATCAATATCGGAAAATGCCAGTCTGCGCACTTTTTCAAGGTGAGGTGCTTTGTTTCTCGCAGGCTCGATATAATCGGCAATATAGATGATCTTTTCCAGCATCGTCATATCCGGTTTGCCGGTTGTATGCCAGGTAATCGCGCTTAAGATCTCCGGGTCACTGACATCGTATTTCTTTTCCGCCAGATATGCCCCAAGTTTTGCATGAAGAAGAAATGGATTTGCCAGTTCAAAAGAGGTTACCGGAATCTCATTTTTCTTACACATGCTTATTTTCTTTTCGTTGGGAATGCATTTTGCACAATCGTGAAGCAAGCCTGCAACCCGTGCGCGGGTCAGATCTACATCCCAGACCATTGCCATGGAAGCTGCTGTGAACATGACTCCAAGCGTATGGTGATAACGGTCTGTATCGATTGCCTTACGCAGCTTTTTATCTATTTTCCATAAATCATACTGTGCCATCTTCCTGTTCCTTATCCTTATATATCTGATGTTCTGCAATAAAATCAATGACCGGATCTGTAAGATAGTATTTCACAGAACGTTTCTCGGCAATCATTTCCCGGATGTTTCGGGAAGAAATATCCAGATTTGGAGAATCCAGTTTCAGAAATGTACCGCCAAACCGTTTCGTGTTTTCCTCGATCGCCTGATCCAGCCGATTTGCACTGACTTGATTTCTGGTGGCAACAACGAGATTTGCCGCCGCGCAGATACGACTGGGATTTTTCCATTCATGAAAATCAAACAGAGAATCGGCGCCTATGATAAAGAAGAATGAGGTATCCGGATGTTCCTTTTGCAGTCGTTCCAATGTGCGGTACGTATAAGTGTAGCCGTCTGCATTCATCTCTATGAGCGACAGACGAAAATGGGGATTTGATGCAATGGCTCTGCGAACCATTTCCACGCGCTGTTCATCGGATGCACGTCCTTTGCGGTTCTGCTTATGCGGCGGATTTCCTGCCGGAAGGAACCAGACTTCATCCAGTGAGAGCTGTTCATATGCCGTCTCGCCAAGAATCAGGTGCCCGATGTGAATCGGATCAAATGTTCCTCCCATAATACCGACTTTTCTGGTTTTCCTTTCCATGCTCTGACTCCTTGCCGGTGAAAAGTAACGTTATCTGTTTACGGAAGCTGAATTTTCTTCTTTTCTTTCTTTCCTTCTTTATAAAGGACGATCTTTTTCCCAATCACCTGAACAACCTGAGAATTCGTGCGTTCTGCCAGTACCTGTGCAATTTCTTTCGGATCATCGGCACAGTTCTGAAGTACACTGATTTTAATCAGTTCCCGGGCATTTAAAGCCTCCTCAACAGCTGCTGTGTGCTCAGGAGAGACACTGCCTTTTCCAACCTGAAGAATGGGTTCCATATTCATGGCAAGGCCTTTCAGGTAAGCTCTCTGTTTACTGTTCATAAAATTCCTCCATCTATTTATAATAATCGAATTCCAGGCCGTACATTTTTACCGTATCGCCTTCTTCGATTCCTGCTTTTTCCAGTTCATCGAGAATTCCGGTGTCTTTCAGGAAACGCTGAAAGAAAGCAAATCCTTTTTCGGAATCCAGATTGGTGTAACCGAGCATTTTTTCGATCCGTGGTCCCTCCACAACAAAAACATTCGGGTTTTCCGGATCCTGTTCAACCGTGTAAGGCAGATTTTCTCCAAGCAGCATATCTTCCGGGAAGAATTCCTGTTCAAATACTTTTCTCTCTGCAGGAAGTGTATCAAGGAGCTCCTGAACCGCATACAACAGTTCTTTCAAGCCTTTTCCGCTCACTGCTGAAATCGGATACACTTTTATTCCTTTCGGTTCGAATTCCTTTTTTAATCTGGTAACCGGATCTTCCTGTCCTTCTTCCGAATAAATGGCATCTATTTTATTTGCGGCGATCACCTGCGGGCGGCCTGCGATTTCCGGATTGTAGGCTTCCAGTTCTTTGTTGATTTTATAGATATCATCGATGGGATCACGTCCTTCTGTAGACGCGGCATCTACCAGATGGATAATCACACGTGTCCGTTCAATGTGACGGAGAAATTCATGTCCGAGTCCGACACCTTCCGATGCACCCTCAATCAGTCCTGGGATATCGGCAATTACAAATCCTTTGCATCCTTCCAGATCCACCACCCCAAGGTTCGGTGAAAGCGTGGTAAAATGATAGTTTGCAATTTTGGGCTCTGCATTTGTTACTCTGGAGAGCAATGTGGATTTTCCAACGTTTGGAAATCCTACCAGTCCCACATCTGCGATCACTTTCAGTTCAAGTCGAACTTCCAGCTCCTGTGCGGGCTGACCCGGCTGTGCGTATTTCGGAACCTGCATGGTAGCAGTTGCATAATGCATGTTGCCGTTACCGCCTTTTCCGCCTTTTAAGACCACCTGCCGGCGATTTTCTCCGGACATATCAGCGATCACTTTTCCGCTTGCGGCATCCATGATTACGGTTCCTTCCGGCACTTTCAAGATAATATCAGCACCATTTCCGCCGTGACAGCGGCGTTTTCCGCCCGGTTCTCCGTCCGTGGCAGAAAATTTTCTTTTGTGACGGTAATCCACAAGTGTGTTCAGTCCCTCGTCCACTTCAAAAATGACGTCACCGCCTTTTCCTCCGTCGCCGCCGTCAGGACCGCCGTTTGGTACGAACAATTCTCTCCGAAAACTGACGTGACCATCTCCGCCTTTTCCGGAACGAATGAGAATCTTTGCTCTGTCTGCGAACATATATTTCCTCCTGAAAAAAACGGCTTCAAACCACATGAGGATTTGAAGCCGCGTCTTTGTCTTACTCTTCTGCTGCTACCGGATATACGGAAACCTGCTTTTTGTCACGTCCCTTTCTCTCGAAAGCTACGCGTCCATCAACCATAGCGAATAAGGTATCGTCCTTGCCGATTCCTACGTTTACGCCAGGATGAATCTTGGTTCCACGCTGTCTGTAAAGAATGTTTCCAGCCTTTACAACCTGTCCGTCAGCTCTTTTTGCTCCTAATCTCTTGGACTCGGAATCTCTACCGTTCTTGGTAGAACCAACTCCCTTTTTATGAGCGAAAATCTGAAGGTTCATATTTAACATGGTATTACACCTCCTTGAATGCGATCTCTAAGTATTGTGCTCCATAATCGCGGCGGATACTGCCAAGCCCCAGTAAAAGGGACTTTACAAGAAGTTCTGTATCCTTAGAATATCCATCAGGAAAAGAAAAATACACATATCCATCTCCCGATTCACTAAGAATCCTGTCCTTCGTAAAGGTTTCCACGGAATTTACGGTATTGACAATCAGTGCTGAAACTGCGGCACAGATAATATCCTGTCCTTCTTCAGCATACTCTGCATGTCCGATCGATTCCACGGAGACGTACTCGCCGTCAGACTGCGTAACGGTTATACAAATCATAAGACATTAAGCGTTGATTTTTTCAATCTTCACTTCAGTGTACTGCTGTCTGTGACCGTTTTTCTTATGATAACCAGTTTTTCTCTTGTATTTGTAAACGATAACTTTTTTGCCTTTACCGTTTCCAATTACAGATGCGGTTACAGTTGCGTCTTTCACATCCTCGCCGACTTTCAGTCCGTCATTGCTTACTGCAAGTACCTGATCGAAAGTTACGGTCTCGCCAGCCTCAACGCCCAGCTTTTCTACTTTGATGACATCGCCTTCAGCTACCTTGTACTGCTTACCACCTGTTGCAATAATTGCGTACATATGGCACCTCCTATTACATTACTCGCCAGATTCGGTGGTCTATCGACACTTTTACCTCTCTGTGCGGCATACCTCTGTATAATAGCATGCAAAAAATCAGCTGTCAAGTAATTTATTTGGGAAAAACGGATTTTTTTGCACATGCGATGGCAACGACACCCGGGCCGGTGTGGCAGGCAACGCTGAGGGATAACGGATCTACCCGTACCTCAAAATCCGGAAATGTGGCTTCAATTTCTGTCACCCATGCATTTACCGCCTCGGCACTCATATTGGAATAAGCTGCCTGGAGAACCACCTGTCCGTTCTGACGCAGAGAGCCGAAGCGCTCATCCAGATCTTTTTTCATGGCATCCAGCATTACTTTTTTCGCCTGTTTCACACCGCGCACTTTCGCGAAAGCATCCAGCTTACCGCCCTGGATGGTAAGTACCGGTTTCAGGTTGAGTACGGATCCGATCATTGCTGCCGCCGGAGTAATTCTTCCGCCCTTTTTCAAATGCTTTAAGGTATCTACCATCAGATAAATACTGGCTTCCAGTGCGTCCTCCTCAAGAATCGCTTTGATTTCTTCTGCGGTTGCACCCTGATCGGCCATTTCCTTTGCCTCGACGACACACTGACGCTGTGTAATCGAAATTCTGCGGTTATTGACTACGAATACTTTTCCTTCGTAATCTTTTGCCAGCATCATTGCAGTTTCACAGGAAGCAGATAAGGCGCTGGACATAGGAATATACACAAGAGTTTCGTATTCCTTTAACACTTTTTCCCACAGATCCATCAGATCTCCGGGAGATGGCTGTGATGTGGACAGGTCTGCATCGCTTTCCAAAAGCTGATAAAACTGCTCCTGTGTCAGATCAATATCCTCAAAATGCAGTTTGCCCTCCACAAAAAAGGGCATGGGAAGCACAAATACACCGAGCTCTTTTGCCTGATTTTGAGTGATACCGCTGTTACTGTCTGTAACAATCGCAATTTTAGACATCTAGTTCTCCTCCTTCATTGTTGTAAAACTCTATCAAAAAGTTTATCACAGAATCAATCATTTTTCCATGATTTCTAAGTGAATTATGACACTTTCCATCTTTTGTGATCTTTGTCTGATCAAAACAGTCCGTACACGGTCAACAGGATCCCGGCGGTTAACAGGCCAATCGTCAGAAGTGTCAGCAAAATCAACGCTCTTTTTTTCGTTTTCCAGTGAAACAATTGCCGCATTCCTCCGGAATTTCCATAGTCCAGCAGAGAACTTCCAATATAAAGTCCAAAAGGAACAATTGCTGCTTCGATCAGGCAGACACCTACCGTTGAGGGAAGAACTGCACCTCCAACTGTCTCGTAGGAGGGAGCAGCAACAGGAAACCGATACAGGAAATCCGAAAGGCAGTCGGCCAGGACAGACCAGGCATTATGAATAAAATGGAACATGCAGGGATAAAACATGTTATCTGTTTTCTGACGGATGAATGACAAAACCATACCGAGCAGCATCATGGGCAGAAAACGGACCAGACTCATGTGAAAAATACCAAAATAGATTCCCATCAGAAAAACAATCAGCCATTTATTTTTCAGATCACGCAGTGAATACTGCAGAAGTCCGCGATGGAGAGCCTCTTCACAAATAGCAGGCGTCAGGGCGACCACCAGAAGTTCCGCGATGGGGGACAGTCCGTACATACTGTCACTCATCGAATTGGAAAGATCCAGATACTGTCTGGGGAACAGCCATCCGATTACCAGAAACAGAGCGGTAATTCCCTGGTATGCCATATACCACATAACAAGTGTTCCAAGTACGGCAGGAGTATTTGGCTTTCGAAGAACGAAAACATCACGGAGTTTTTGATTCATTGCACATACAATCAAAATGGAACCGCCCAGAAATACCAGTATTTCCGCAGCTGCATTTCCGTACATTCCGCCAAACAGGACAAGTGGAGTTCCTGCGATATAGAAAACCGCCATCAGAATAACAAAGAATAAGACTCCATGCCACGGTTTCATCTTCGCTTCTTTTTTGAAAGACGGCTTTCTTTGGTATACATCGAAAGGTTCATATAAATAAGGACTGTCATTCTCTCCAAGCTGCATCTTCGGTACCTCCAATCTGCTCTGACAGAGACTTTTTCTTCTTTTGCCTGGTTACTTCGGCGATATGCATCACCGTCATATCAATCACTCTGGTAGGAACAGGGTCTGCACGGACATAGCTTTGCAGTTGTGACAAAAGCAGTTTTTCCTGCAGAGGATCCTCCATATTGATAAAATCAATCAGAATTAACCCGGAAAGTCCCCGGAGCCGAATTTGTCTTGCGATTTCTCTGGCAGCTTCCAGATTTACCTCGTAGTAAAACTTCTTCGCGTTTTTTCCGCTCAACTGTTTTCCGGAATTTACATCGACAGAGACAAATGCCTCTGTCGGCTGAATGACCAGAAATCCACCGGATGGAAGCTCTACTTTCTCACACTGGCTTTCCCTTAGAAGTTTATCAAAACTCTGCTGTTTATAAAGAGGAATCATGGGATCCTGATACCGTATAAGATTGCACTGCGTAAACGGGTGTTCGCAAAGATACTTTTCACAGGAGCAATATTCTTCGTCTATATCGGTCAGATACTCCGAAATCTCAGTCCCATATCGTTTCATCATGTCAGGAACCGCTTTTTCGGCCTGATACAGGCAGGTTCCCGGTGTTCTCATCTTACCATAGCGCAGAAGCTCTGTCAGCTGCTGATGTAAAGTAAGGTATTCTTTCTCGAGATCTTCTTTTTGCGCTTCTTTTGAAGAAGTGCGAAATATCATTCCAAAGGAGTTCTCCGAAGGAGTGCCGGAATTCGAATTAAGCCATGTGTTGGCGATTTTTTCCAGGCGCGTTTTCTCAGTTTCGGTCAGTCTGGAAGAATAGGCTGTTTTTTGCTTTCCGGTGTGGAGTACCAAAAAGGTGCCTGAAAGGGAAAGCTCCGTGGTGACAGTCGGTAATTTTGTTTTCTGCGCCTCTCTGCTGATTTGTACAAGAAGTTCTTCCCCCGTTTGAAGTGTCGGACACTTTGAATCCAGAGGAAGATAGCATGTAAGGTTCTTATCAATCCGTACAAATGCTGCATGAATTCCCGGAGCCACTTTTTCCACAATTCCCAGATAGATGTTGCCAAGCAGGGAACGAGCTTTTTCTCTCTGTGCATCTATTTCGATCGGAAGTTCGTTTTCGAACAATACGTGTACACGGTAAAGCTCATCTCTGATCGGCATTTTTGCAGATACGATTCTTTTATTCAACTTCTTCCCCCAAGGCTTCCAGCGGAACGAGAGTCGGGTTTCCTTCTTCGCCGATGTCGGCATATACCTCTTCCCGATGAATCAAAATCGCATAAGGGGAAAGTTCTTTTCCTGCCCAGGAGAAGAAAGCTTCCATCACAAGTTCCGGCTTTAGGTTGGAAACACTTCCGGCGGAAAGCTGCATAAAAATTCCGTCTTTGGCTGCTTCCAGTTTATAGATCCAGGGACGAATATCTGTCATTTTTTCACTGCGCTTTGTTTTTCGCATCACCAGAATTTCCGGCATCTGAGAAAACTCTTCTATTTTCTCACGGTAATTCCATTCGGGAACACATTCTTCCCGAAAACGGATCAGATAATCTGCAGCAGAAACCAGAGACATTGCTTTTCCGGCCTTTCCGTCAGGCACGCGGCGCGCGGAAATGACATGCATTCCCTCCACAATTGCCTGATTGAGCCGATCTACAATCTCTTTTGTGGGCATTTCCTCCTTCAGAACCATATCAAAATATTCACCGGTACTGGTAATGCCAACTCCCAGAGGGGAGGCAAAGGAAAGAAGCATATGAGGGCTGAAGCCTTCCGAATATGCGATCGGCAGCTGAGCGCGGCGAATTGCTTTCTGAAAATAGCGCATAATATCCAGGTGCCCCACAAATTTCATTACGCCTTCTTTTGCGAACTTAATTCTGATTTTCATAGCAGACACCTCCATGATATACCTTTGCGCCGCAGCCCTGACACTGCATTCTGCAGTTCGGAGTGACAACTTCTTTTTTTGCTTGTTCCCATTCTCTTTCCAGGAATTTTCTGGATACTCCGATATGAATAAAATCCCATGGGAGCAGTTCATCGACCTGACGTTCTCTTGTGGTATAGAAGTTCAGATCAACCCCGGTTTCTTCAAAGGCTTCCCTCCAGGCGTCTTTCCTGAAATATTCCGACCAGGCATCGAACATGGAACCTTTTTCATAGGCTCTCAAAATGACATCTGCTGCTCTTCTGTCGCCTCTTGCAAGAAATCCCTCCAGCACAGAGACATCCGCCTCATGATAGATATAGCGAATGCTCTTTTGATTGAGCTCAGAACGTATCTGTGCCTTTAAAACAGAAGCCTTGTCAAGAAACTGACGTTCTGTATTCATTGGAGCCCACTGGAATGGCGTGAACGGTTTCGGGATAAAGAAAGAGGTGCTGACAGTGATCTGGCATTTACCGTTTCTCTGCTCTTTTGGAATCTCATAATAGCGTTTGGCGATTTTTTCGGCCAAATGCGAAATTCCACGGATATCCTCCTCGGTTTCGGTTGGAAGTCCCAGCATAAAGTAAAGTTTTACTTTATTCCATCCACCTTCAAAGGCTTTCCCTGCACCGTCCAGAATCACTTCCTCTGTCAATCCTTTGTTGATGACATCACGCATCCTCTGAGTTCCGGCCTCCGGTGCGAAGGTCAGACTGCTTTTTTTGATATCCTGAACTTTGCTCATCACGTCCAGAGAAAAGGCGTCAATCCGAAGGGAGGGAAGAGAAATATTCACACCATGTGCCTGACAGTAATCAATCAGATGATTCACAAGCTCCGGAAGATGACTGTAATCACTGGAACTTAAAGAGCTAAGGGAAATCTCATCATGCCCTGTATTCTGTATCATGCAGTCGGCAAGCTCTTTGAGTCGTTCTACATCGCGTTCCCTTGTTGGACGATACAGCATTCCTGCCTGACAGAATCGACAGCCGCGGATACAGCCTCTTTGAATTTCGAGCACTACCCGGTCCTGCGTCGCTTTAATAAAGGGTACGACCGGAGCTTCGGGATAAGTGGAACCTGTCATATCCATGACAACCTGTTTTTCAATGACTGAGGGAGCTTCAGCCACAATCGGTGTAAAGGAAGAAAGTGTCCCGTCTTCGTGATAGGTAACGTCATAAAAGGAAGGAACATAGATTCCCGGAATCTGACATGCCATCAACAGAAAATCTCTTCTCGTTCCGCCATTCTTTTTATTTTCCAGATAGGCATCGAATAATCGTTCATAGACGGTTTCACCTTCACCGATGTAAAACAGGTCAAAAAAAGGTGCGATCGGTTCCGGATTGTACGCACAGGGACCTCCGCCGATGACAATCGGATCCTTCTCCGTACGGTCGCTGGATTTTAGCGGGATTCCGGACAGATCCAGAACCTGAAGAACGTTGGTATAACACATTTCATACTGAAGAGTAAATCCCAGAAAATCAAAGTCCCGGATGGGATCCTGAGATTCCAGCGCAAACAGAGGAATCTTCTTTTCTCTCATAATCCGGTCCAGATCCGGCCAGGGAGAATACACTCTTTCGCACCAGATGTTTTCCTTCTTATTAAACATATCATATAGAATCTGGATTCCGAGATGGCTCATACCGATTTCGTATACATCCGGGAAGCAAAATGCAAAACGGAGATCAATTTTTTCTTTGTCTTTGATTACGGAATTAACTTCATTTCCAATATATCTCGCAGGCTTATCAATTGAAAATAAAATTTCATCACTCAAAGCTAATTTTCTCATAAATTCACCTTTTATTCATTGTTTTGTTCATGTTTTCCTTGTGACGCAGGAGTCAAAAGGATAAGTTATTATAGCACACTTTATTTCCAAAATACACTATTTTAACGGTTTTCTCACAAAATTTCTCATGAATTTGGAAGGAGGAAAATATTTGACAATGCTTCTTCGAGATCAATCGGATTGGATCAAATCAGTTCCAGACCTGATTTCTTTCATCTTCCAGTGCAAGATCTTCCGCGGACATGATTTTGCGAAACGATTTTTCGATAACTTTTACCTGTATCACTCCGCAGATTCCGGGAAGAAACAGGACTGCCGGAAGAAAAGAAATGCAGATGGCGACGCATGCCAAAAAAAGAAGGGACAGACAGATTGTTTTGTAGAAGCCTGCGAGAGACAGACGGCCGGAGTTGCACAGACAGGTTTTCCAGGTGTCATTGAATCTGGCAGTATATGCCTGGAAGTAGATTCCTCAGCTTATGACAGCAAACATCAGCAGCAGAAAAAGTGCCATGAATACGATTCTGATTCCGCTCACCTGCCAAAGAGAAACCAGATAGAAGTCCATTGCAAAAAATGCCAGGGCTAACAGCTCCAGCAGCCATCCAAGGGTGGCATTTTTAAATCCCTCCCTGATACCGCGAAAAAACTCTTTTGAAACATAACCTCTGTTGTTGCATACTGATTTATTTACTGCGTAGTACAATCCGGACATGGCTGCTCCCGCGGTAATAACAGGGAGACAGCAGATGAAAAAATAAGCACTGACGCATACGATGTCCGGAATTTTGGCGATTATTTTCTTCAATGTATCCATATTACTCCTTTTTATCATTTCATGAGTCTGACGTATAAGGAAAGACTGCAGACCAAAGTGGCCTGCAGTCCCCAAATGATTCGGTTTGTGTGATTATTCCGGAAGTCCGATGGTAAGAACTTCATCAATATCTCCAAATACTTCGTTTCCGGGCTGAATATACTCAAGTTCAGCACCTGTTTCATCAAATCCGGAAACTAACTCGCCGGCTGTATCGAAGTTGAAAATGTATGTATAAGCAAGTTCATACATTTCATACTGTCTCATAAGCCCTCCCTGTATCTTTTTGAAATTATATGGTCATTATCCGATTTCTTAAGGGATCCTGCTATGGCAAATTCCGTCATTTTCTATCACAAATCCGATAAACCTTACGCGAACCGTTTTATGCCAGCTTTAAAACTGTACGTAATACTCTCTTTGCCGTCACTTGAAGCTCTGCTCTGGTGATTGGATATTTTGCATCTTTATTATCCAGAGCATGCAGCATATCATCAAAATCTGATTGCATACCCGGCATTGTGATGTCATTGCCTGCATGGATACATCCGGATGCAAGACCTGCTGCATGTTTATCAGTTCTTCCGCCGGCCTGGGACATCATGCCGCCAACTGCATACCAGTCTGTCATAACAGTACCTTTATATCCCCATTCATCCCGGAGTACATAGGTCTGAATATCTTTGCTGTTATTTGCATGCTCTCCATTTACCAGATTATAAGAACTCATAATCGTCTCCGGTGCCGATTTTTCCACACAGATTTCAAAGTTTCTCAGGTAGATCTCACGGATGGCGCGTTCAGATGCGATACTGTTGGAGGCCATGCGGTTGGATTCCTGGTTGTTCAGCGCAAAATGCTTGATGGTTGTGCCGCAGCCTTTATGAGACTGAACACCCAAGGTGATTGCAGCCGCAATATTACCGCTTACTACCGGATCCTCGGAATAATATTCAAAGTTTCGTCCGCAGAGAGGTGATCTTTGAATGTTCATGGCAGGAGCAAGCCACAGATGAATGCCAAACTGTTCCATTTCCTCTCCAACCATTGCACCAAGCTTTTCACAGGCTTTTACATTGAAGCTCTGTGCCAGTGCTGTTCCAATCGGGATTGCGGTACAGTACATATAGTGAACCGGAGCATCCAGTTCTTCCTGCGTTGGCTTTGGAGTCATAGCTGCGATCATCTGAAGCTGTTCCGGCTCCATGAATTCCAGCATTCCGGATAATGGATTGTCCATGCCTTTCGCTTTGCCATCCACCATTTTGTAAGCTGTACATACACGAATTCCTGCAGGGCCGTCTGCCATGACAAGAGTGGGTACTCCAAGCTCCTTTAATCTCTGACAGGTTTCACCGGCTGCTCCTGCAACACTCTTAGACGCGGCTCCGACCATAGAGCCCATTCCTGCATTGTCTTCAAACATTCCAATACTAAGATATGCCAGCTGTTCATTTGTTAAGTTTCCTACAAAGTCGTCTAAAGATACCTTTCCGTTCTTTACATCTTCAAAAGTGCATTCTGTTGTCTTTGGAAGTTCTGTGGGTTCCGCTGAATAGATCACTTCCTCTGTCTTAATCCTGGCTGCATATAGTTCATAAACCGGAACCTCTGCTGTTACAACTTCTTTTTTGGCATCAATTTTAAATCCGGGAACCTCTGCTCCCGGGCAAATGTTTTTGCATTTCTTTACGACTGCAGTCTCATCCAAATGCAATCCTGCACAAACCTTTGTATCTGCCGAAGAGTTACCGATTCGGAGCCAGTAAGTGCCCTCCTCCAATACATAGCTCGCACTTTCCTCGTCATAGGAAGACATGTCAGTTGTCTGAAAGGCCAGGACAACTTCTTCACTCTCTGCAGGCTGCAGTTCTTTTGTTTTTGCAAATGCAATCAGATCCTGATACGGCTGTTCCAATTTTACAGATGGTTTGCTTACATACAGCTGAAGAACCTCTTTGCCGGCATGTGCTCCGATATTTTTTACAGAAACCTTTACCGTTACTTCTTTTTCATCGGCGGATACGACCGCTTCGCCGATTTCAAACTGCGTGTAAGAGAGGCCATATCCGAACGGGAACGTTGGTGTCACTTTTGCTGTATTGAAATACCGGTAGCCTACATAGATTCCTTCTGAATATACGGTATCGTCCATATCTCCAAAGCCCTGAGTGGAGGGATATTTTTCAATCGGTGCCCAGGTCATGGCAAGTTTTCCGGACGGGTTGCTCTTACCGGTTAAAATATCTGCCAACACATCTCCAATTGGTGTACCAAGCTGTCCAAGCAGTAAAATATTCTTAACTTCCATAACGGGTTCAAGATTGACCATGCCGCCGACATTTAATACCAGCAAAAACTTTTTATACTTTCTGCTGCAGTATAAAATATCACGGATTTCTGTCTCAGAAAGGTCAATATCTCCGGCTTCTTTGGAACGGTCTGCTCCCTCTCCTGAAATTCTGGAGAGAACATAAACTGCCAAATCTCCCGGTGCATTGAGTGGAATCTGATATTCAGGCTCCGGCATTGCCTTTCCAAGTCCATACATGACAGCATTAATCCCCAGTTCGGCGGCTTCTTTTTTTACTCTCTCTACGAAGGTCACTCTTGCATTTGAGACCACTTGATCATAAGCATCCAGCCATTCTTTGGAGGTAATCGTAAAGCCTGCTTTTTCCAGTCCTTCCTCCATCGTTACAAAATGACGTACATTGACATCTCCTGATCCGGTTCCGCCTTTGATGGTCTTTCGCGCGCCGCTTCCGTACAAAGCGATTTCCCCGGCGGTTACGGGGAATGCTTCCTCCTCTCTTTTCAAAAATAAGGTACACTCTGGTGCAGTTTTTCTCACCAGTTCAATGTGATCTGTCTCAAATGGCTGTACGGTTTCCTCTGTAATTCTGATCATATCTCATCTTTCCTTTCTGATAAATTTTAAGCAAGCTGAATTTTATATGCTGTTACACTCTCCGGAAGTGCATTCAATAGAAGTTCCGTTTCCTGCATTTCCTGATTGACCGATATTTCTTCCCAGTTCAGTTCGGAAGCTTTGCGAAGGATAGTTTCCTGCTCTTTGTTTAAATAGGCGGGGCATTCCATTTCCTGCCAGGCTTTCAGCGGATTACAGTGTTTCTCGTCAATGACAGCTTTCCTGACAGATGCGATTGCTCCATTCAATTTCAGGATTACTTCCTCATTCTTGATATTTCTGCGTTCCAGATCATGATTATACACAATCACAGTCACCTCTTTGTCCTTCTTTAACGCCAGAACTTCTGCTGTCTCGTGACTTCCCTCTACGTTGAGTCTCTTATCTCCTGCCTCATGGAGAAGCTGGAACGCTCTGTAAGAGGGCTTTGGAATTCCATGGTTCGTCTGAAGTCCAAATTCGTTTTTGAATGGTCCGGGCTTCATTCCCATCTCTTCAAAAATATCCGATACTGTCCAGTAGGAATAACCTTCTACCAGTCCTTCGTTGTATGCAATTGTCTGAACAAGAAATGCAGCCTGATAGCTGGTATCAAATTCTTTCGAACCATTCCATTCTGTATAATATAACGGCAGTTCGCCTGCTTCCTCTTTTGCTTTTTGGGTCATTCGGAACAGAATATCTCTCGGATTCTTATTTTCCCTGTGAGCCATGAACTGTGACATGATCTCCTGCTTCTGTTCCGGTGTCATTGTTTCTTCATCGACCATCTTCCCTTTCGTTCCGGGGCCGTTTTTTCCCATTGTAGATAATGGATCATCACTGGGATAATGATGTGTGGTAATAAAATCAAGCGGCACATCATGGGATTCACAATAGTTTTTGAATTCCGGAATCCATGCATTGACGGAGGTTGCAGGTCCGCCGACTTTCAGATTCTGGTCTACGGATTTTAATGCTCTTGCTGTGTGTTCATATAGAGTAAAATAATCTTCCTGTGTTCCGTCAAAGAAGAAATTTAAGTTTGGCTCATTCCATACTTCAAAGGGCCATTGCTCCACCTCATCTTTGCCATAACGTTCAATGAGATGTTCTGCGAACTGACGAATCAAATCGTCCCATTCCTCATAATCAGCCGGAGGTGTTACATTCGCTTTGTAATTAAAGCAAAGCTGTGTGCCGCTGGCGAAAGGTGTAGGCATAAACCCAATCTCTACGAAAGGTTTCATTCCCGTATCAAGCAGAAAGTCATAGATACAGTCAATATTATAAAACGAAACGGTTTTGGGTCCTGGGCCGTTCATTGGTGAAAATACAACACTCATATCATCATCAAAAAGTCCATGGCAGCGCAAATGAGTAAATCCGCAATCCCTGTGTGCGTTTCGGATGTGATTTCTTACATCCTCTCTCAATAAGGTTGCTGCATGGCAGCTGCCTACACAATATTCCCAGTAATGGGGGTAATCTCTTCCTGTTTCTTCACAATTTACACGATAAATAATACTCATGGAAATCATCCTCCTTTCCTACTACAAAAACATTGTTGTGTTTTTGTTTCCAGAGTATAGAAAAATATTGGTACAGTTTTAGATAATTCTATCATATCAGAAAAAATTTTCTGATGATTATAATATTTCGTGATTCCTTTTGTGTTTTCGTGTTATTTGTGCTAATCTTAAAAAGAAAACGGGATTTAATCCATTGGTATTAAGAATCGTATCAGAATCAAAATGTCACGTCATACTCTGCCGAAAGGAGGAAAAAAATGACAGCTTCGGAATCTCTCCAATCCCATCGGGAACAGGATTTGAAAATGATATGCAAAACACTTCATCATGTAACCGGAATCTCTCTCTTCTTTCTTGACCGGAACGGGAACGTGCTTTGGGCATATTCCAAATGGGAAAATCATATGAAAAACTTTTTCTTTTTGAATTGTCCTTACAGTCTTTCTTCAATTCAAGGTCAGGAGCCTTTGTACTTTTCGGATTCCCTGCATCTTTCCTGGATGGTGATTCCCATTCCTGCCCGGAAAACAGTTCTCCTTCTGGGGCCTGTATTCGAGACAGAGATCATACCGGCTTTTTTTCAGAAAGAAATGGAATTTCGAAACATGTCAGTTTCCTCTCAAATACACTTATTGAAAATGATGAAGGATATCCCGGTTTTGCCTTATCTGCAGTTTTATCAGTATATGTCCATGGCGTATTTTGCAATTTATGGGAGTGTTCCCGGGATCAATGATGTTTTGCTCAAACATTGCTGCCCGGAATCTGCCACTACAGATCTGTTTGAGAAAAATACCGGCAGTATACCGAAATCTCACGGTTCCAGACTTCCGGAAAAATTGATGCTTGAAGGTGTACGGACCGGAAATATCCATCTCTTTTCTGAAACAGAAACCACTTCTCCATCGATTGTCGGTACTTTGTCAAACGGTGACCCACTGCGTCAGGCAAAAAATGCCATTATTACACAGATTGCTCTGGTTACAAGGGCTGCCGTTGAAGGCGGTATGGATGCGGAAGCTGCCTATTCCTTAAGCGACTTCTACATACAGAGAATCGAATGCTGTACAGTTGCTGACGAGGTTTATGCATTATCCAAAGAAATGTATCAGACATTTGTCCAGCAGGTACATGAGATTCAAACGCAAAACTATTCCCCGATTGTGATCTATATGTGTACTTATATTGATAAACATATCAGGGAAGTAATCTCTCTGGAAGAAATGGCAAAAGGTGTTGGATATGATACCTATTACCTGACAACCCTGTTTAAAAAAGACACCGGGAAAACGATAAAAACCTATATTTTAGAAAAAAAAGTGGAGCAGGCAAAAATCCTCCTTTCCTCGACCCTAATGGAAACCCAGGAGATCAGTGATCGCCTGTCCTTTCAGTCTGCTTCTTATTTCTGCACACAATTTAAAAAAATCACCGGAGAATCCCCGCTCTCCTATCGGAAACGGGTTCATTCTCCGAAGTAATTTTTCATGTTTTGCAGTTCTTTTAAAAAAAGAAGCGGAGCTTTTACAGGCTGTTCCATCCTGTTTTATTTTTCCGTCTGCATCTCTTTCAGAATCTCGTCGACTCTTTTTACCTGTTCCGGTGTAATTCTTGTTTCAAATTTTCTGGAAACTTCCTTCAAAGGATAATTGAAATAGCGATCCGGTATTGTAATCATGGTAAAGATTCCCTCCAGACGTTTTGCCACTTCAGGATTGGAATACAATTCATTGACTGTAGAATCGGAGCTATAGACTTTTTTCAGGGATTTTGAAAGTGTATAAGAAACTTTATAGTTTCCGGGTTTCAGATAGCACATCCCTTCACGCACATCTGAAAATACAGGATTTTCTTTGTCTTCAAACAATTCTTTAGGTGCCAGCGGAAGTTTCAGAACAGCACTGCAGCCAAACGGTACGGAAACTTCGATCTGTACATGCTCCTGATCCGGAAGCTCCCAGTTGCATCGATACAATCCGGCGGGAGAATCATAGGAGGCAGATACTTTCCCAAGCTCCCAGTTCAGGGTCGGGATAAACCGGACTTGCCGAAACCCCGGGACACTGTCGGTATTGTTTATTCCGGCTACATGACGGAACATCCATTCCAGAATAGAACCATAAGAATAATGATTCATACTGTTCATTCCAATTCCGGAAATTGTACCGTTTTCAAGAAGGCTGTTCCATCTTTCCCAGATGGTGGTCGCACCAAGATTTACCTCGTACAGCCATCCGGGATATTCTTCATTCAAAAGGAGATGGAAGGCAAGGTCGTCCATTCCGTAATCTGAAAGAACATGATTCATCAAAGGTGTTCCAACAAAGCCTGTTTTTAATTTATATGCACTGTCTGCAAACAGGTTTTTCAGCATTTTCACTATCAGTTCTTCATTGCTGGAAAGATGATATTTTAAAGTTAAAAGCAATGCTGTCTGAGTTTTAATGCAGCACCGCCCTGTTTTACTGTAGTAATCTTCCTTCACAATACGAAATTGTTCTTCAGATAACTGTCTGTATGTTTTTTCCTCTTCCTCATACCCTAATACAGCGGCAGATTTTGCAACAATTCCCGCACTTACTGCGTAATACAGATTCGCGATGAACCCTTCATCTGTAGCGCCAAGTACCTGCTCAGCACCTCCCTGCGGATTATCAAGTGCCAGCCAGTCACCGTAATGGTAAACTTCGCGCCAGCCATGGTCATCCCCGTCTACCTTCCGGATATATTCCACCCAGCTTTTCATGCTTTCAAACTGATCCTTAAGGATGCTTTTATCACCATGGAACAGATAAAGATTCCATGGAATTATGCAGCAGGCATCTCCCCAGACACAGGCTGTTGTTTCCACGCCGCTTGAGGGAACGACATCCGGGACTTTTCCGCCGAGAGGAATCTGTTCTTTTGCCATGTCATAGAGATATTTTCTGTAAAATGCATAGGTGTCTGCCAGGTACATAGCGGTAGGTGAAAAGACCTGTGCATCTCCGGTCCAGCCCATACGTTCATCTCTCTGAGGACAATCGGTAGGTACATCCAGGAAATTGCTTTTCATTCCCCAACGAACATTCTGAATCAGTCGGTTCACAGACGCATGATCGGTTAATAGTTCTCCGGTCCATTCCATATCACTGTAAAGAGCCAAACCGGTAAAATCTTCTTTCTTCAGATCCGTTACGCCCTGAATTTTCACATACCGATAGCCATAAAACGTAAAATGCGGCTGAATGATCTGTTCGGTTCCGTCGCAGGTATAAAAATATTCCGATTTCGCCGTTCTCAGATTTTCATTATAAAAATTGCCCTGCTGCAAAATTTCACCGGTTTGAATATGGATAACGGTACCTGCTTTTTCCTGAACACGAAGAGTAAAGATTCCGGTAAATTCCTGTCCCATATCAAAGACGGTCTCTCCTGCCGGCGTATGAAGGAGTTCCACCGGCTGAAAAGTTTCCTGGATCGTAACCGGAAGGCTCAGGCGTTCTGTCAGTTCGCCGCTCGGCGGCTCGCAAAGAATTGCCTGCTCTTTTGGAAGTGCCGGAAGGGTATCGTCCCTGTGCTCTCCGTCGTAAAGATTGGAAAAAGTGATGGTACTGCGGGAAACATTCCAGCTTTCATCTGTCCCAATCACCTGGCTGCTTCCATCCTCGTATGTCAGATGAACTTCAGCGATTAATTTCCAGGAATCCCCATAAAATTCTTTCTCTTCAAACGCAGTAAATCCGAATCTTGCTTTATACCACCCATTTCCCAGCAGAATGCGAAGAGTTCCGGGATTTTGCATCAGTTCAGTTACATCAAAGGTCTGATACTGAACCCACTCGTGATAATCATTGCTGTAAGGAGTCAGATACTCTTCACCGATACGTGTTTCCTGTTCGTTATTTTCTGCTTGATAAAAGGCCTCATAAAGTCCAAGGCCGCAGATATAAAGTCTTGCAGAAGTTACTTTTTTCTGAGGATGGAGTTCTTTTTCAAAGTATGGATGGCGGTGTTCACTGTTGTCGCAGGAAATCCATTTCCCTGTCCATTCTTCCTGCATTTTCGCAGTTTCAAACCACTGAACTTCACTGACGGACATTTCATCCTGATCGCTTTTTACGGAAACTGTCCAGTAATATCTGGTCCGGGGCATCAGTGTCAGAGATACTGGATAAGCAAGAGAATCTGCTTTCGGATCGTATCCGGTATCAAGCAGGATATTCTGCATCTGTTCATCTGCTGCTACCAGAATTCTTGCTGAAGTCTGTGATTTTCCAGCTGCATTTTTTACTTTCCATGAAAATACCACACGCTTCATCTGATAACCAAGGGGATTGGTCAGATGATTGACTTTTGTATCATAAATCTGCATCTTAGTTCCTCCATATAGAATTGATTGAGATCATTCTATCTTATTTTACTTTCGTAAACATGATCGATTTCCAACCTGTTTTATCAGAAATCCGACTTCTTTTGGGAGAAAACCGGTTTTGATTTCCCGGTACAAAAAAAGAGGCGGATTTTCCGTCTCTTTTTCCCGGCACTGCTTTGAATTTGCATTCTGTTTAACAGGCCTGACGATATTCCATCAGCTTTTGCCTTGCCTGTGGATTCAGATGCTTTGGAACACTAATTTCAATTGTTACATAATGATCCCCATATACGTTAGGCTCATTCATTGATACAATCCCTTTTCCCTTCAGACGAATTTTACTGCCGGGCTGTGTGCCTTCCTTCAGTCTGCATATCACATCACCATACAGGGTCGGAACTTTTACTTCGCCTCCCAATACTGCTGTCGTATAGGGGACACGCACTGTAGTATAGATATCTTTGCCTTTTCGCTCAATTCCAGGTTTCGCTTCAACGGTAACCTTGATGAGCAAATCACCTGCTTTTGCGCCTCCCTGGCCCGGCATCCCTTTTTCGCGAAGACGGATGCTCTTCCCTGTATCAATGCCTGCGGGAATATGAATCTGCAGAGATGCTGCAGTTCCATCTCCTTTTTGCAGGGTGATTCTCTTCTCACATCCGAATACCGCATCGTCAAAAGGAATTGTTACTTCCGCATGCAGATCTTCCCCCTTTTTATAAGGAGGTTTTCCGCTGCTTTTCTGCCGCCCAAAAGGATCACCGTAGAAATCATCGGAAAATCCGCTTCCGTGGAACATATTTCGAAACACATCGTCGAAAATATCGTCGGCATTTCCCTGATAATGAAATTCATGGTAATTGTTTGGACCCTCTGTAAAATGATAAAAACTGCTTCCCCCGGAGTTGCTTTCCCTGTTCCGGGAATCATTTCGATACGCCTTGGCATTCTGGTCAAAAGCGGCATGGCCAAATTGGTCATAAAGTTTCTTCTTTTCCGGATCAATGAGAACAGAATAGGCTTCCGTTATTTCCTTAAATTTTTTTTCGGCATCCGGATTTCCGACATTGGTATCCGGATGATATTTCTTGGCTAGTTTTCGGTAAGCTTTTTTTATTGCATTGGAATCTGCATTGCGGTTGATTCCAAGTATCTCATAGTAATCGCGCTTGTTTTCCATTCCGTTCACCTCCATCCCTGTGATCTTAAGATTCCCCGGAGAGTTTTCTCCGGGGAATCTTAAGAAGAATCAAGTTCACTATCCTTCGATAGAAATGCATTTCTTTTCGTTTATTCTCTGTTTCACATCTATTTTGGGAACAAACAGCTTCAAGATTCCGTGTTTAAACTCGGCTTTGATATCTTTTTCTGTTATCTCTTCTCCCACATAAAAACTACGCTGACAAGCACCGGTATAGCGTTCGTGTCGAATATATCTTCCGGTCTCTCTATCCTTTTCTTCCTGATCCATTCCTTTCGATGCGCTGATTGTCAGATATCCTTTTTTAAGCTCGGCTTTGATTTCTTCTTTTTTATATCCGGGGAGATCAATCTCCAGATCATACCCGTTTTTCATTTCTATGATGTCGGTTTTCATCAGAGTCGAAGTGCTCTGATCGTACAGTTTTTTTTCTGCTGTTCTTTTCGCTCTGTCATCATAGAATGGAAATTCAAAAAAATCATCAAATAAATTATCGTGTAAAACACTGGACATTAACATAAGACAGATCTCCTTTCAAAATTCATTCAGAATATTTTTCATTTTCTTCTGTTCTATGTGTAATATAACACCTATTATTAGCACTGTCAAGGGGAGAGTGCTGATTTTTTTGGATTTTTTGTGCAGCTTTAAAATGAAAAACTAACTTCCACCCTTAGTCTATTTGAGTCTTTGTGATTTTGGTGATCGAATTGTGGCGATAAAAAAGCCGCGGCTCTGTCTTTTGTACAGACAGCCGCGGCTAAATAACTTAAAAACCGATCAGCATTCCAAACATGCGTACCAGAAAGGCAGCAATCCAGGCAACTACACATTGAC
>JAQYOA010000118.1 GCA_028727605.1 Lachnospiraceae bacterium | reverse complement strand
TGGAAGCGGAGGAGCGTGCGATCCGTTATGTGGCAAAAGCGGGAGACGGCTCTATGCGTGATGCCTTAAGTCTTCTGGACCAGTGTATTGCCTTTTATATGGGACAGAAACTGACTTATGATAAAGTACTGGAAGTGCTGGGAACGGTTGATACGGAGATCTTCGGACAGATGCTGTATCAGATCCGAAAAGGAGATGTATCCGGCAGTATCAGTACGCTGGAAAGCCTGGTGAATCAGGGAAAGGAGATGGGCCAGTTTGTACTGGACTTTACCTGGTATTTAAGAAACCTGCTTCTGGTAAAAAATTCAGAACATCCGGAAGAAATCCTGGATGTCTCGACGGAAAATCTGAAAACGTTAAGAGAAGAGAGTTCGCTGGTGGACGATGAGACACTGATTCGTTATATTCGTGTTCTCTCGGAGCTGTCCAGCCAGCTGCGCTACGCCACACAGAAACGTGTTCTGGTGGAGGTGGCGCTGGTAAAGCTTTGCCGTCCGGAAATGGAACCGAATCTGGAGTCTGTGATGGAGCGGCTTCGGATTCTGGAAGAAAAAATGGAGCAGGGAATCCCGTTTTCCGCGGCGATGATGCAGCAGGACCGCACGGAGAAAGTGATGGATACGGATGTTCTCCCGGGTCAGAGCGGAAAAATACAAACGGAGAAGCCGCAGGCGGCGGCTCCGGAAGATCTGCAGAGAATCCGTGCATCCTGGAAGACAATTGTGGGACAGACCAGCGGAATGTTCCGTCAGTTCCTGCAAAACTCCATTCCGAAATACAACGGTGAAACGGGAGATCCCCGCTTGTTTGTGGAACTCCAGGACAGTCTGGGGTCGATCTATGTGGATCGTCCCGAGGCAGCAAAGGAGATTCAGGAAATTATTCAAAACACCATTGGAAAAACAGTGGAGGTACAGCTGGTGCTTAGCGATCACAACAGTTCTGTGCCGCTTTCCGAAATTTCAGTGGATGAAGCTTTGAATCAGGCAATCCACGGAATCAGCGTGGATGAGGATGACGAAGACGACGATTATATGAATACCCCCAAGGAGGATTAAAACAAATGGCAAAACGAGGAGGATTTCCGGGCGGAATGCCCGGTAACATGAACAATCTGATGAAGCAGGCTCAGCGTATGCAGAAGCAGATGGAGGAAAATCAGAAAGCACTTGAGGAGAAGGAGTTTACCGCAGCAGCAGGAGGCGGTGCTGTGGAAATTACGATTTCCGGAAAGAAAGAAGTGACAAAAGTTAAGATCAGTGAAGACGCGGTGGATCCGGATGATGTGGAGATGCTGGAAGATTTGATTATGGCTGCTACTAATGAGGCGCTTCGCAAGGTGGAAGAGGAAGCTGCAGCTGCCATGGGCAAACTGGCAGGAGGCTTTGGCGGTCTGGGCGGAGGAATGCCGTTCTGATGGATTACTACAGCGGATATATTAACCAGCTGATCGAGCAGCTGTCGCGTCTCCCCGGGATCGGGGTGAAAACAGCCGGCCGGCTGGCCTTTCACATTATGAATATGCCTGCAGAACAGGCGGAAAAACTGGCCGATGCAATCACAGAGGCCAGATCTCATGTACAGTACTGCAAATGCTGCCAAACCCTGACGGATCAGGAAATTTGTCCGGTCTGTGCAGATCCGAAGAGGGATAAAACAACGATCATGGTTGTGGAAAACACACAGGATCTGGCAGCATATGAAAAAACTGGGAAATTTGACGGCGTTTATCATGTACTGCATGGTGCCATTTCGCCCATGCTTGGCATCGGACCGGATGATATCCGGCTGAAAGAACTGATGAAGCGGCTGACAAATGAGGTATCCGAAGTGATCATCGCTACCAACTCCAGTCTGGAGGGAGAGACGACAGCCATGTATATCAGCAGGCTGATCAAGCCCACCGGCATCAAAGTGACCAGAATTGCCAGTGGTGTCCCGGTGGGAGGCGATCTGGAAAATATTGATGAAGTGACACTTCTTAGGGCGCTGGAAGGAAGAACACAGCTATAGGAGGCACTTATGGGGAAACGAAAAGTGACATCCAGCGATGTGGCAAAGGCTTCCGGAGTCTCACAGGCGACCGTTTCCATGATTTTAAACCGCAGACAGAATGTTTCTTTCTCCAGGGAGACGGTGGAAAAGGTAGAAGAGGCCGCCAGAGAGCTGGGGTATCAGTCACCCGGACGAAAGACCAGGCGGGATATAAGAGGGCAGAGGCTGATTGTTGTATTCTGTCCTACCCTCACCAATCCCTATTATGTAATGCTGCTTCACGGAATCGAGGAAGTGGCAAAGGAGAAAGGGTATGGCGTTTTTGTGTGCAACACGCAGAGAGATCTGAAAATAGAGGAAAACTATCTGCGCATGATGAAAAGCGTACAGCCGCAGGGAATCATCTATACCTGTAATCCCAGCAAGAGCTGCGCAGAACAGGTGAATGCTTTGGCCGCTGTGATTCCTCTGGTCATTATCAATAATCGGGAAGAGCTTCTGGAAATCGACGCAGTGGAACTGAATAATGCCAAACCGGGACGTCTGATGGCACGCCATCTGCTGGATCTTGGCCATCGTCATGTGGCATTTGTCTCTCCTCCTCTCACATCACGGCAGGGACAGCGCCTGAAGAGGGTGGAAGGCTTTGTGAGAGAGTTTGAGGAAGCCGGTTTCGGGGACGGCGTTATTGTGCGGTCAGCCAGTGAAGATCTGGATGCAGTGATGCCAAGTATGGACTCTGAGTACAAAATGGGGTATTATCTTACGAAGGAGCTTCTGAGAGAAGATGCAGAATTGACGGCGATTGCCGGCATGAACGATATGATTGCTTTTGGCATCATGGACGCGCTGATCGAGAATAAGATCCGCATTCCGGCGGAAATGTCGGTGCTTGGCTGTGACAATACGATCTACTCAAGTCTCCGGACAATTTCTCTTACAACAATTGATCATTATGTTCCTTTGAAGGGGAGGGATGCCTGCGATATCATCCTGCGAAAGATTCAGTCTCAGAGAGAGAGCAGGGAAGGAAATGAACCGGTCAGTACCTATCATGTGGAGTATGAGCCGAAGCTGATTGTCAGAAAAAGTACTTCCTATGCCCGAACAGAGAGTCTGGATCACGGCATGGGAGGAAAGAGAAAGAAACAGAATAAAAATAAATAAAAAAGTCAAAATTATTATTAATAAAAGCCAGAAAACAGGATATCCAAAAGCGGAAAACATCCGATAAATCATGATTGCTGACTCTGATAATATTAATAAAAACGAAATTATAAATAAGTTTTTTTATTTATAAAACAGCCGTGCCTTGACCGGTGAAAAAAACTTGTCTATACTGAAACTATCAGGACAAGATCAAATTTTGAGGAGGAAGTATCATGAAATTTTTTATCGACACAGCAAAAGTAGAGGATATCAGAAAAGCAAATGACATGGGTGTTATCTGCGGAGTTACCACCAATCCGTCTCTGATCGCAAAAGAAGGCCGGGATTCCAACGAAGTAATCAAAGAAATTACCAGCATTGTAGATGGACCGATCAGCGGTGAGGTAAAGGCTACAACCGTTGATGCAGAAGGAATGATCCGCGAGGGACGCGAGATTGCAGCAATCCATCCGAATATGGTTGTCAAAATTCCGATGACCGTAGAAGGATTAAAAGCGGTAAAAGTGCTTCATGCGGAAGGAATTAAGACAAATGTTACATTGATCTTTACCGCAAATCAGGCACTTCTTGCTGCGAGAGCAGGTGCTACTTACGTATCGCCGTTCCTTGGCAGACTGGATGACATCAGCGTTCGCGGCGTAGATCTGATCCGTGAGATTGCAGAGATTTTTGATATTGCAGGCATTGAAACAGAGATCATTGCAGCGAGTGTCCGCAATCCGATCCATGTAACTGACTGTGCACTGGCAGGTGCAGATATTGCTACCGTTCCTTACGCAGTCATTGAGCAGATGACAAAACATCCGCTGACGGATGCCGGTATTGCAAAATTCCAGGCAGATTACAAAGCTGTTTTCGGCGAGTAAAACGTGTTTATTTACGCGGAATACCAAAAAGGAGATAAGACATGAATAAGTTAGAGCTTATGAAAACCGCAAATGAAGTGCGAAAAGGCATTGTCAGCGGTGTTCACTCAGCAAAGGCCGGCCATCCGGGCGGATCTTTATCAGCAACTGAAATTTTCACGTATTTGTATTTCGAAGAAATGAAGATTGATCCAAAGGATCCGAAGAATCCGGATCGCGACCGTTTTGTTCTTTCAAAAGGTCATACGGCACCGGGTCTCTATGCCACTTTGGCACAGCGCGGATACTTCCCGAAGGAAGATCTGCTCACTTTGCGCCACCTTGGTTCTTATCTGCAGGGACATCCGGATATGAAACACATTCCGGGTGTGGATATGTCCAGCGGTTCTCTCGGTCAGGGAATTTCTGCTGCAGCCGGAATGGCACTTGGGGCAAAACTCACAGGCAAAGATTTCCGGGTATATACGCTTCTTGGAGACGGAGAGATTCAGGAGGGACAGGTTTGGGAAGCTGCGATGTTTGCAGGTGCAAAAAAACTGGACAACCTGGTCGTGATTGTGGATAATAATGGACTTCAGATCGATGGACCGGTTGCGGAAGTCAATACACCTTATCCGATTGACAAAAAATTTGAGGCATTTAATTTCCATGTGATCAATGTGGAAGACGGCAATGATTTTGACCAGCTCAAAGCGGCTTTTGATGAAGCACGCCAGACAAAGGGAATGCCCACAGCAATTGTGGCAAAAACCTTAAAAGGAAAAGGAGTATCCTTCATGGAGAACCAGGTGGGCTGGCATGGAAAAGCTCCGAATGACGAGGAGTATGCAGTGGCAATGGCAGATTTGGAAAAGGCAGGTGAAGCATTATGTCAGATGTAAAGAAGATCGCAACAAGAGATAGTTACGGCAACGCACTGGTAGAGCTTGGCGCAGAGCATGACAACGTGATCGTACTGGATGCTGACCTTGCTGCTGCCACAAAAACCGGAACTTTTAAGAAGGTTTATCCGGAACGTCACATTGACTGCGGTATCGCAGAGGGCAATATGATGGGAATTGCAGCGGGACTTTCCACTACAGGAATTGTACCGTTCGCAAGCACCTTTGCCATGTTTGCTGCCGGACGTGCTTTTGAGCAGGTGCGTAACTCGATCGGTTATCCGCATCTGAATGTAAAGATTGGTGCTACCCATGCGGGAATTTCCGTAGGAGAAGATGGTGCCAGTCATCAGTGTAATGAGGACATCGCTCTTATGCGCACCATCCCGGGTATGGTGATCTTAAATCCATCCGATGATGTTGAGGCAAAGGCGTGTGTAAAGGCTGCCTATGAGCATGACGGCCCGGTATATCTTCGTTTCGGCCGGCTTGCAGTGCCGGTGATCAACGACCGTCCGGATTATAAATTTGAGCTTGGCAAGGGTGTTGTACTTCGTGAAGGAAAAGATATCACGATCGTTGCAACCGGCCTTTGCGTAAATTCCGCTCTCGAAGCAGCAGAAAAGCTTGCTGCGGATGGAATCGATGCAAAAGTCATCAATATCCACACAATCAAACCTCTGGATGAAGAGCTGATTGTGGCAGCTGCGAAAGAGACCGGAAAAGTGGTAACCGTGGAAGAACATTCCGTGATCGGCGGTCTGGGCAGTGCAGTTTGTGATGCTCTGGCGGAAAAAGCACCGACACCGGTGAAGAAGATCGGTATGCAGGATGTATTCGGAGAGTCCGGTCCTGCAGCGGCCCTCCTCGCCAAGTATCAGCTTGACGGAGAAGGCGTATATCAGCAGGTAAAAGAGTTTTATAATAAATAAAATAAAGTAAACAATGACCACAGCCAGGATCAAGATGTAGATCTGCCCCTTGTCAAAATGACTGGGAGCGGATTGCTCTGTCCTGGCTGTTTGCTGATATTACGGTACCTGCGGTTTCCAGTTCGCTTCGAGCAAGAAGAATTCCGCGGGAAATCGCTTCTGCCATGTGATAGATGCAGGAAAGCCTGGTGGTCTGAAGCAGAAGCTGTTCAAAACTTCCGGACACATTCACGATTCCTGTAATGAAAATATCTCCGACTTCCGGAAGATTCTTTCCGGCACCGGCTCCCGGCTTTAGTGTACCGTTTCCGATGGTGATATAACCCTGATGGCGGCGGGAACCGAGGGAAGCATCGATTGCGATGAGCAGCGCGTCGGGATGTTTCCGGCTGATGTAGGTGATGCGGTCTTTCAGATTCAAAGCGTGTACCGGATCATCTAATGTACCGTAAACATGAAATGTCCGGTCTCGATAGGGTGCCAGAAAATATCCGGTGAGAGGTCCCAGGGAATCTCCGGTGATGCGGTCACTGCCGATGCAGAGAAATACAATTTCCGAAAACGGACCGCCTGCCTGGTCAATACAGCGTGTAAGCAGGGAAGCGAGCTCTTCGCTTGCAGTGACACTCCGCTCATTGACATAGTAAATCTCCGGGGATTTTCTTTTAAACATGATTTGGCCCTGCCTTTCCAGATGATAATAACCAGTCTAACCTCATATGATATAAAATATTCACGCCTTTCTTTGCCCATGCACAAATCAATGGGAAAGAGAAGGCGTATTTTGTCGTCAAAAACAGTTCTTTTCCTCCCA
This sequence comes from Lachnospiraceae bacterium, assembly GCA_028727605.1. Taxonomy (GTDB): domain Bacteria; phylum Bacillota; class Clostridia; order Lachnospirales; family Lachnospiraceae; genus Fusicatenibacter. The sequence continues at coordinate 3,795 of JAQYOA010000118.1, read as the reverse complement.
TAAAACGATAAATTTTGCGCAGGATTCGTGATAAAGTACTGGGTAAAAGGGGTGAATCACATGATTGAGATTGTATATCGTGAAGAAAAGCAGGAAGCAAACGGGAATGAAAGTTATTTTTATTTGCCGAAAAACATCAGACAGATCGGAGAAGGAAAAGGGAGTTACAAAATTTATGTGGAAGATTATGTGTATACCTATCTGCGTCGGCTGACCGGTGATACCGGGAAAGGAAAGGCGGCAATTCTCCTTGGGCAGTATAACTGGGCGGATGGGATTTCCTATCTGTTTATCAGAAGCGCACTTTCTATACATAAGATGGAGCCTGCACCGGACAATTTGAAATTCGACGATCAGGTATGGAGTGAAGTGCACGATACAATAGAAAAATATTTTCAGGGGCAGTCAGTTCTTGGATGGGCGCTTTCTCTGCCGGGATATCAGGACGAGCCCAATGAAGTGATGATCAAAGCACATATCAATCATTTCGGGGGAAATGACAAAACCTTTCTTTTTCTGGATCCGTTGGAAAAGGAAGAGACCTTCTATTTGTATGAAGGAAATACACTCAGAAAAGCCGGCGGGTTTTATGTGTTTTATGAAAAAAATGAGCCGATGCAGACGTATATGATTGATGAAAATCAGAATCGTTCCATTGAAAATTCGGAAACGGTAGCTGATCGTGCGGTTACGGATTTTCGAAAACTGATTGTGGAGAAAAAAGAGGAAAAGGAAAACACAGAGAAAAGACCGTTTGCCTATGCCGTGACGGCCTGCGCTGCAGCGGTTCTTTTGCTCGCTGTCGTACAAAAATATACAGGAATCCTTCCGATTGCGGAAAACAATACAGTGACAGCATCTGCGGCTGCCAAAGGAACCAGAGAGGAGCAGGATACTGTTTTGACAGAAAGCCAACAGATAACAGATACAGAACGTGGGACGGATGCAGAGCACGGGACAGATACGATGAGTCAGACGGAGTCTGCTATGCAGGAGGAGAACAGCAGCTCTTTAGAGCAAACGGCAGAATCGGCGGAAACGAGCGTACAGGAAGAGAGTGATTTAACCCAAAACCTGACGGGCAGTGATGAGGAAGAGACAAAAACCGGACAGGAAGAAGAGAAAACCGATGAGACCGGTGCGGAAGTATGGCAGGAATACATTGTTCAGAAAGGAGACAGTTTATCAAAAATCAGTGAGCGATATTACGGGACAATGGGGCGTGTCAAGGAAATCTGTGCGCTCAACGGAATTGCTTCAGAGGACCTGATTTATGCGGGACAGAAAATTTTACTGCCAAAATAGGAACGGTATGATATAATGATGTCTGAGTCAGAAACCGTTTGGAAAAGAAACACCGCATAGAAAATAAGGGGATTGCAGATGGATGAAATCAGACTTGACGGAATGAGGGAAGACGAAGGGGAGAAGAATCAGCCGCTTCCCATGGAAAGTCCAAAAGTACAGAGGATAGAGGAATATAAAGAAAAAGAGAAAAAAATAAGGCATCTGCGAGTCGCGATCGGGCTTGCAGCGGCAGCGGGAATCTTGATTGCCGGGCTTTTAATTTCGGCAGGAGTAAAATACAGAACATATCATTCTTATGAAGTATTGGAATCCAGCCAGCAGGAGGATACACTGACCTATTCCTTTATTGGGGTCGGAAATAATGTATTTCGGTTTGGAATCGACAGTGCGCAGCTTCGGAACAGAAAGGATGAGGTTCTGTGGAATGATACTTATGTCATGAATCATCCACAGGCTGTCTCCTGTGAGGAGGCTGTTGCTGTATATGACAAGGATGGTACCTCCATTTTGATTTACGATGCAAACGGAAGAATCGGAAGCGTCTCGACAAAGCTTCCGATTGTAAAAGCGACTGTGGCAGCTCAGGGGGTAGTCGCTGCGATTCTGGAGAACGGGGAGGACACCTGGATTAAATATTACAGTACCGATGGAGAGGAGATTGCTTCTTTCCGTACACGGATGGACAGTCCCGGTTATCCGATGGATATCAGTTTGTCTTCGGATGGTCTTATGATGGGAGTGTCCTATGCCTACGCGGAATCCGGACAGATGAAAACGCAGATTGCATTTTATAATTTTGGGAGTACCGGGCAAAATCTGGTAGACAATCTGGTAAAAGCGGAGACTTACAGTGATGCGCTGTGTCCGGAGATAAAATATGTAAATGAAGATACCTGTATCGCTTTTTTTGATGACGGATTCCATGTATATGAAGGAACAAAGAATCCAAAAGAGATTGCGAAGGTGGAAGAAGAACGGGAAATCATCAGCTGTACATCCAACAGCAGCAGAATTGCAATGATTTTTCGGGGCGACGATGAGGAACATCCGTATCTTCTTAAGGTTTATAATCTGTACGGAAAAGAGATCTTCAGCAAAGAGTTTGATTTTTCCTATGATACAATTCAGATGGATGAAAGACAGATTCTCCTGTTAAACAGAAGGGAAATGTGCATCTATAGCCTGGATGGTGTGGAAAAATTCCGCGGTGTGATTGGCGAATCTCAGATTAATAATGTAATCGGACTGGGAAGAAGCCAGTATTTTGCTGTTGCTGAAGGAGAAGTTATGATCCTTCAGATGAAATGAAAGGCAGGAGGAACAGATGAACTGGCTTAGGTATGTATTGCTTGGAATGGTCGTTCTGTCAATGATATTCGGATATCACAAAGGGTTTGTAAAAACAGCCGTCTCCATGTTATTCCTGATTCTGGTGATGGCTGTTTCTGCATGGCTGAATCCTTATGTGAGCAGTGCTCTGGAAGAACATACAACGATCAGATCGTCCGTACAGGAGAAATGTCTTCAGGCTTTTGGGGAACACAGTGAACTGGTAGGACAGACCAGTGAGGTACAGTCCGGATGGCTTTCCGAATTGGGAATTCCGGACGCGATGATTCAAAAGATACTGGAGAACAATACCGTTCAGGAATATGAAAAGGTACAGGCGCGCAATTTTTCGGAATATGCCGCGGCGTGTGTGGCGGATGCTGCAGTACGGTTAACGGCGTTTTTCCTGGCGTTTGTGCTGTCTGTTATTTTTGTGAGACTAATTACGTGGATGGTAGAAATGATTGCGGAGCTGCCCGGACTTAGTCTGGTGAACTGACTATGCGGAGCAGCAGTCGGAATTGCCAGAGCACTGGTCTGGATCTGGATTCTTTTTGCAGCGGTTTCTTTCTTTCAAAATACCGCGGCAGGTACGACTTGCATGAAACAAATTCAAAAGGATGAGATTCTGATGTGGCTGTATACCTATAATCCGGTGACATTGTTCCTGATCAGGCTGTCTTTATGGGGTCAGACCCCATAAAAAATGTCAGAAATTGAAAAAAACAGTTGACATTTCCCTGCGGGTGTGATAATCTAACAAAGCTGTCAGCGGGACACCGGTAAATGGGACCGGAAAACGAGCCGGACGGCAGAAGAAAAACAAAAAGAAATGGAAAAAAGTTCTTGACAAATCGATGACAGTCTGATATGATGATCAAGTTGCTGCTCGAGAGAAGAGAACGGCATCCGCAGGAGATACTTGAAATCTCCAAAGGAATTTCAAAAAAAGAAGAAAAAAGTTCTTGACAAAAGCAAAGAGATCTGATAAACTGTCAGAGTTGCCGATCGAGAGAACGGCTTCGAAAAAAAGAAATTCAAAAAAATGAAAAAAGTTCTTGACAAAGAAATGAGCTTCTGATATAATAAACGAGCTGTTCCGAGTCGGAACGAAAGAGATCCTTGATAATTAAACAGTGAAACACATCCTCGAAAGTT
>JAQYOA010000117.1 GCA_028727605.1 Lachnospiraceae bacterium | reverse complement strand
CTGGAAATCGCAGAAAACTACTGGGATCTTGCGGTGACAAAGAGGGGGATGTATGCCACCGGAGGGCAGACCAGCGGTGAAGTCTGGACACCCATAATGCGTCAGGCGGCACGGCTTGGGGAGCAGAACCAGGAGCATTGTGTGGTCTATAATATGATCCGTCTGGCGGATTATCTGTTTCGCTATACGGGGAAAGCGGAGTATGGAGATTATATCGAAAGAAATGTAATCAACGGTCTGTTTGCGCAGGGATTCTACCAGGCGAGAACGCTGGATACACGCGGTGAGAGCCCTTATCCGGAGACGGGTGTGGTTTCCTACTATCTGCCGCTGATGGCGGGCGGACAGAAACGATGGGGCAAAAAGACGGAAGATTTCTGGTGCTGCCACTGTACGGCAGTTCAGGCCAATGCCCGGTACTGGGAATACATCTATTACCAGAAGGGTGAAACGATCTGTGTCAATCAGTATTTTCCCTCACACCTGGATACAAGCGTTAACGGGAAGAAGCTGACACTGGAACTGACTCAGGAGGATACGGAAGTCAGCTGTATCGAGATCAATGATTCGGCGATTCTCTCAGATGAGAGGCCAAAGTATGACAGTTATCTGATCAGGGTTGAGGCTCCGGAAACGGAAGCGGAAATTGCATTTCGTGTACCCTGGTGGATCAGCGGTGAGGTTTCGTGCGAGATTGACGGAAAACCGTGTCAGGCAAAACCGGAACAGGGATTTTTAAAACTGACGGGAACCTGGAAAGAGAATCAGATTCGGATCGTTTTTCCGAGAAAACTGCATACCTGGCCGCTGCCGGATGAGAAGGATACGGTTGCGTTTCTTGACGGGCCGGATGTGCTGGCGGGAATTGTTCCGGAGGAACGGATTCTTTATGGAGACAAAGAAAATCCGGAAACAATGCTGCAGCCGCACAATGAGCGGGTATGGGGATGCTGGACAAAAGAATATAAGACCAAAGATCAGCAGAATGGATTTTACTTTAAGCCGATTCGTGAGATTGGCACAGAGAAATATACCGTTTATTTTCCGGTGAAAAGGCAGGAATAATAGTATGGCAACGATTCGTGATGTGGCAAGAGAGGCGGGAGTCTCTACTGGTACCGTATCCAGGGCATTCAACGGGTACAAAGATATTCATCCGGTGACGAGAAAAAGAGTGTTTGAGGCGGCATGCAGGCTGGGGTATTCCCCCAATGTGAATGCAAAATCCCTGTCATCCAAATCCTCCTCCAATATGGGCCTGATTATTTCTGACTTCCTTGAGAGCGACAGGAAAAATGGGTTTGCACTGGATCTGCTGAAAGGAACCTATCGTTATGCTTCTTTGCATCAGCTGGAGGTTGCACTGTATGCGCAGGATGCCGCAGGGAAGAATGCAAAATCATACGGGCAGTTTTGCACGGAGCACAGTATTTTCGGAGCAGTGCTGTCGGGAGTGGAAACAGAGGATGTCTATTTTGAGCAGCTGGTGGCGGCGAAACTGCCCTGCGTTCTGATTGACGCATATGTCAGAGGAAACGGACTGAGCTGCGTCACAACGGATTTTAAAGCGGCTGCCCGGGAAATGACCGACTATCTGCTGGATGCGGGGCATCGGAACCTTTTGGTTGTGGAAGGAAAACGGGAGTCCAGGATCAATCAGGATCAGATCGCCGGTATCTGTGAGGCTTTTGCAAAGAGGGGAATGTCTCTTTCGGAGAAGCAGATCCTTACTGGAGAAATGCAGGAGAATACGGCTTATGAAAAGGTGAAAGCTTATCTTTTCCGGTATGGAAAAAGTGCGGCAACCGCTTTTCTCTGCCTGAGTGATGAGATGGCACTTGGGGTTATGCGGGCGGTAACGGAAGCCGGATATGCGATTCCGGATGATTTTTCCGTGACCGGTTTTGATGGAATTCCGATCGGAGAATATACTACGCCCGCTCTGACTACGATAGAGCGGGACATGGAACGGATTGGATATCATGCGGCCCAAGTGCTGCAGGAACTTGGCAGACACCCGGAGCAGAGTAAGTGTGTTTCTGTTCCCTATCGACTGATCGAGAGAAACAGTGTAAAAAAGATTTTGTGAAAATACACCGACAGTGACAGAGGAGTCATTGCCGGTGTATTTTTTTATAAGTGAGCGCATTCTGAGCAACGTAAGAGAAATAGTCAAAAAAGTTGCGCAAATTTGCGCTTTTTGGACGGAAAAACCAGGAAAACAACCGAAAAAGAGATAAATACCTTGTGAAAATGTGCGTCTTGACTGTGAAAGAATGCAATGGTATGATGGATACATAGAAAATGACCTGTAAAAAATGACACAAAACAAAGAAACAAACAACGATACGCTGTGCAAAATAGCAAAAAGAACAACAAACAAAGAGTGTTGCGCAAAGAAAATAAGATAGCGCAACAATAATGACCTGTTGCGCAAAAAAGCAGAGCGTAAGGAGGGAGACAAGGAATGAAAAAAGGAAAAGAAACCCTGGCGGTTACTGCAAAGAAACCGGGCAGACCATCCATTCTGAAGACGGCCAGAAAACACTGGATGCTGCTTCTGATGCTGCTGCCGGCCATCCTGTATGTAGTTGTGTTTTCCTACATACCTATGACCGGTATTGTGCTGGCTTTTGAGAATTACCAGTACGAAGGCGGCATTTACGGATCTCCGTGGATTGGGCTCCAGAACTTCAAGGCACTTTTGGTGTCCGGAAAACTTGGGATGGTCACAAGAAACACGCTTTTGTATAACATCGCATTTCTGCTGCTTGGAATTGTATTTGAGATGGGAAGCGCGATCCTGCTCAACGAGCTGGTGGGAAAGAAATTTAAAAAACTGTCACAGTCATTTATGTTTCTTCCCTACTTCATCAGCTGGGTTGTAGCCGGAGCAATTATGTACAACATCTTCAACTACGAGCGCGGCGTATTTAACCATGTGCTGAATATGCTCGGCGCCAGCTCCTTTGACCTGTATAATACACCGGGAGCATGGCCGTTTATTCTGATCTTCCTGAAGATCTGGAAGCAGACCGGCTATGGTTCGGTAGTTTATCTGGCGGCAATCTCAGGTCTGGATCAGGAAATGTTTGAGGCGGCATCCATCGATGGTGCAAATGCATGGCAGAAGATCCGCCACATTACGATTCCATCTCTGATCCCGACGATGATGATTCTGCTTCTTATGGGCATTGGAAATATTTTCCGCGGTGATTTCGGTCTGTTCTATCAGACAGTCAAGAGCAGTGCGCTGCTGCAGCCTGTCACAGACGTTATTGACACTTACGTATTCCGGCTCCTCATTAACAACAGCGATATCGGCGTATCTGCGGCAGCAGGCCTTTATCAGTCTATTCTGTGCTTTGTGACGATCACAATCTGTAATAAGCTGGTGAAGAAAATCGATCCGGATTATGCTCTGTATTAAGGAAAGGAGTTAGAAATTATGACTGGAAAGAAACATCACGGCAGAAAAATGAGCAAGGATACGCTTGCAGTGAATATCCTGGGCTATGTGCTGATCGGCCTGTTCGCACTCATCTGCGTTGTACCTTTTTATCTGATTATTGTGGCATCTTTTACCCCGGAAGCATCTCTGATCCGAAATGGTTACCCGCTGATTCCTACCGAGTTCAGCATTGAAAGCTATCTGCTTTGCCTGAAGAACCCGGTATCCATCCTAAAGGCATACGGAACCACCATCGGTGTAACTGTGGTTGGTACCGCCTGTGCTGTGTTTATCGCAACAATGACAGGCTATGTATTGTCCCGCAAGGATTTCCCGTGGCGCAATCAGTTCTCCTTCTTCTTCTTCTTTACCACACTGTTCAGCGGAGGACTGGTACCGTGGTACATGCTCTGTGTACGTTATCTGAACTTTAAAAACTCTTATATCGGAATCCTGCTTCCGCTGATGTTTTCCGTATGGAATATGATTATTGCCAAGTCGTTCATGAACGGAATCCCAAGTGCGATCAGCGAATCGGCAAAGATGGACGGTGCCAATGACTTTGTGATCTTTATCCGTCTGATCCTTCCGTTAAGTAAACCGCTGCTGGCTACTCTGAGCCTGTTTTCAGCACTGGCTTACTGGAACGACTGGTATAACTGTATGCTGTTTATCACAGATGAAAACATGTTTACCCTGCAGTATTATCTGCAGAGAATGCTGGGAAGTGCGGAGGCAATGCGTATCGTCGCAGAAAAATCAGGTATGGCGCTTCCGTCGGTACCTCTGGAGAGCATGAAGATGGCCATGACGGTAATCGCAACCGGTCCGATCGTTCTGCTTTATCCGTTTGTACAGAAATACTTTGTAAAAGGTCTTACCATCGGTGCTGTGAAGGGCTGATGAAGATATTGCCCGATGGGCAGACAGCAAAAAGATATCCAAAAAGCAGGGAAATGCTTTTGGAATAGAAAAGAAAAGGAGAAAGGCATATGAAAATGAAGAAACTTGTATCAACAGCAGTAAGTCTTGGACTGGCAGTTTCCATGCTGGCCGGATGCGGCAGCAGCGGATCTTCGAACACAAGTACCAACAGCGGTTCCGGTTCCGCAGCTTCTGCGCAGAGCGAATCAGTCGAAACTGTTTCCCTGGATGGTCTTCCATCCGCAGTAGGAGAGGGAACCATTACAGCGGAGCCTGGCTTTTACGCGAACACGGATCTCAGCGATTCCTATACCGTCAATATGTATCTGATCGGTGACATACCGAATGACTGGCAGAAGGTTCTGGACAAAGTGAATGCATATCTGGAGCCATACAATACCAAACTTGCAGTCACCTTTATGAGCTGGAGCGATTATCAGACCACGTATTCTCTGGTACTTGCAGGCGGCGAACAGGTTGACCTGATCTTTACCGCACCCTGGTGCTATATGTATAATGAGGCAGCAAAAGGCTCATTCTATGAGCTGACTGATGACTTTGTAAGCAAATATATGCCTCTGACAGACAAATATCAGGCAGAGGAGAGCTGGGATGAAACTACAATCTCCGGCAAGACCATCGCGGTTCCTTCCAATGTGGCAGCACCGATGGGCAAAATCGTAGCAGTACGTCAGGATCTGATGGAAAAATACGGAATGTCCGAGCTGGATACCTGGGATGATTACAAAGAATACATGCTCACAATCGCTGAAAAAGAGACTCCGGAAAGCGGTATCTATGCACTGGCTGCATCCGGTGACAACAATGAGCTGTGGGATGTCTACCGTCAGCAGACAGATACCTTCCTTGCACTGGACAGCAGCTATCTGGATATGATGTACGAATACAATGGCAGTATCCCGGAGAAAGAAGATATCAAACTGGCATACGAATTTGATTCTTTCCGCAATTACGCAAAGGATATGAAAGAGATGGCAGATGCAGGATGCTGGAGCCGCAGCGCCCTGACAAACACGGTAACCGATGATGATGCATTCGGCAACCTGCAGGGAGCTTCCATCGCATGGAATGGTTCTGTATTTACCTATATGGAGCAGGCGGAGAAAACAGAAGGCGTTGAGTGTATGGCGTATGATCTGACAAAAGATCACCTGTGCGGAGCAGAAGCATACTCCAACAACGATATGGCGATTGCAGCAGGTTCCAAAAATCCGCAGCGTGCAGCAATGGTACTCGATCTGATCAAATTTGATACTTACCTGAACAGACTTCTGATCCTTGGCATTGAGGATGAGCATTATACAATCAATGACAAGGGAGAATATACTGAGCTTGAGAACGCAGCTAATTTTGCAGCATATGCAATCTCTGCTTCCTGGGCAATCAAGAACGGTGATCTGGATGAAGCAGGTGTTCCGGAGCGTGAGAAGGAGATCAGCGATGCATGGGAAGAGCGCGTGACCATGAACCCGACCATTACCTTTGTGTTTGATGATACCAGCGTGAAATCTTATGTTTCCGCAGTGACCTCAGTTCTGACAGATTATGTTCCGATGCTGGAACTTGGCCTGGTGGACGACGTGGACAAAACTCTTGACGAGATGATCAGCAAGTGCTATGATTCAGGATTACAGGAGATCTATGATGCATTTTACACTCAGTACGATGAGTGGAAAGCAACACGTGAGTAAGGATGAAATTCCAAAAGGGGGTAGGGTATCTGCCCCCTTTTTTTAAAAAGGACATTTTCGGCGGAAAAAGCTGGGAAAGGAGAAACGGCTATGATCAGATTGGAGGAAGCGGCGAGGGAACTGGGAGTTTCGAAGAGCACGGTATCACGTGCGATGTCGGGAAAGGGAAGAATTTCCGAAGAAACCAGAGAGAGAGTTCGCTCTTATATCCGTGAGCATGGCGGGATGGAAGAGAAGAAAAAAAGCTGCGGGCAAACACAGAATATCGCTGTGGTGATTCCGTCGGATGCTTATCTGATCAGTATTCCTTTTTTTCAGGAATGTCTCCTTGGAATCAGTGAGATGGCTTCGATGCTGGAATACAATGTGATGATTGCCATCGGATCTCCCACAGACGCCTCCAACATTCAGGCACTTGTGGAGAAGAAAATCGTAGATGGCATTATCCTGATGAGAAATGTGGAGGGGGACAGCGTACTGCAGTACCTGGTGGAACAGCATTTTCCAACCGCCATGGTGGGAAGCTGCGAATACAGAGAAGTCATTCAGGTGGACAGTGATAACCGGGTTGCTTCTGAGACGCTGATTTCACTTCTGATCCGACAGGGCTATCGTCATTTCGCAATGGTTCTGGGGGATTCCACGTACGAGGTTAATAAAGACCGGTGCCATGGATTTTACGATGCTCTGGAAAAAAGCGGATTGCCCGCTGAGCATCAGAAAATCTACCCGAATGTCACAAATGTGCAGATGATTAACAGCATCATCAGTGATATTTTTGCAGGAAAAATTGAATGTATCGTCTGTGGGGATGATGTGCTCTGCACGCAGATGGTCTCAGCGCTGCAGGCGGAAGGATACAGGATCCCAAAAGATGTCTCGATTGTTTCGCTGTGCAACAGCATTAACCTGGACTGCTTTTCCCCAGCTGTGACAGCCATTAATGTTTCCGCGCGCAAACTGGGCAACGTAGCGGGGAAACAGCTGATCGGTTATCTGAAAGGTGAGACATACAATGCGAAGACAACTGTGGAATTTGAGATGATGCTTCGAAAATCGGTGGGGAAGATCTATCAAGGGCAGGAAGAGAGGATAAACAGATGTATTTAATGGGGGAAGAAGTAAGGCAGACAGAAAATTTTAACCTGGGGTGGTACTTTTTCCATGGGGATGAGGAACAGATACCGGGACAAAAAGAGACGGACAGTTACAGGAAGGTAAAGCTTCCCCACGACTGGAGTCTTGAATATCCCTTTGATCAGAATGCACCCTCCTGCGGTTCCGGAGGCTATGTGGAGACGGGGATCGGCTGGTACCGGAAACTGTTTCAGGTCAACCCGAAAGCAGCTGATGGGAGAAGAGTGATCTTATCGTTTGAAGGTGCTTACATGCTGACGCGGGTATGGATCAACGGGCAGTATTTGGGACAGCATGTCTATGGATATACACCATTTTCCTTTGATATTACGGAGTTTTTGGAAAAAGACGGCAGTGAGAATGTGATTGATGTGCGGGTGGATAATTCCGCACAGCCCAGTTCCCGGTGGTATTCCGGATCTGGAATTACGAGAAATGTCTGGATCAGTTCCGTACAGGAGCTCCATCTGGCGCCGTATGGGGTGTGGATTCGCCAGCCTCAGGTCAATGAACAGAAAGCAGTTCTCTTGATTGAGACGAGAGCTGAGAAAACAGACGCTTCAGAAGAGAAGCTGCCGGTAAAGAGTACAGCAATTGAGACAGAGACGGTGATTTTTGCACCGGATGGAACGGTATGCGCATCCGGAAAAGCAGAGGCAAAGCATGTTGGCGGAAGCCGAGGAAGGGAATTCCTTACGTGCGAGAAGTTTGAGATTGAACAGCCTCTTTTGTGGGACACGGAACATCCCAATCTGTACCGGGTTGAGACAAGGATTTATGAGCAGGGAATGTTAAAGGATGAAGCTGCAACGATGATGGGTCTTCGCAGCGCAGTGTTTACACCGGATCAGGGCTTTTTACTCAATGGAAAACAGGTGAAACTCAATGGTGTCTGCATCCACCACGATGGCGGCTGTGTCGGCGCTGCAGTGCCGCTGCCGATCTGGGAGAGAAGGCTGAAGAAAATCAAAGAGATGGGTGCCAATGCGGTGCGCATGTCCCATAATCCGCCGGATCCGGCACTGCTGGATCTCTGTGACCGCATGGGTCTGCTGGTTATGGATGAGGCGTTTGACGAGTGGAGAGTGCTGAAAGGCAAAGAGCTTGGCAGCAATACCCACGAGAGCCGCGGATACTCAGAATGGTTTGACAGCTGTCATGAGGAGGATCTGACATTGATGCTCCGTCGTGACCGGAATCACCCCTGTATTGTAATCTGGAGTATCGGAAACGAGGTGCCGGATCAGACGACAGAGGACGGTCATCTGACGGCACGCCGTTTAAAGGGGATCTGCAAGATGCTGGATCCGGAGCGGGCAGTGACGCAGGCAAACGATCAGATTTGCGCGGAACCGCGCCGTGCCACCGATGCCTTCTTAAATGAGCTGGATGTGGTGGGATATAATTACGTGGGCAGATGGCGTACCAGAAGAGAAACACTGTACGACGATGACAAGAGAGCGAACCCCGCCTGGTGTATGATCGGAACGGAAAATCCTGGTGTCGGCGGAATCCGCGGGGAATACCAGATGGAGGTTTCGGAAAAGGCAGGCTGGTGGACCTATCCGTATTTCAGCGCTCCTGTGGAAGTGGGAAGAGTGCTGCGTTATACCATGACGCATGATTATGTTTCCGGCGACTTTATGTGGACCGGTGTGGATTATCTGGGAGAAGCACACTGGCCGGCGCGGTCTGCCACTTCGGGTGTGCTGGATACCGCCGGCTTTGAAAAGGACAGTTATTATTTCTACCAGAGTATCTGGGACCGGGAAAGACCTATGGCGCATCTGATGCCTCACTGGAATCTGGAAGTTGAGGAAGGAACCATTGTCCAGGTCCTTGGATTTACCAACTGCGATTATGCGGAGCTGGTGCTGAACGGCAAGTCCTACGGCAGAAAATCCTATAGTTATCCTGCGTATGGAATGACGGAAAAATATGGCCATTACGATAAGGTTCAGTATCCGGTCAGCACGGACAATCTGTTCCTTAGCTGGGATGTTCCGTATGAACCGGGATGTATCGAGCTGATCGGATACCAGGATGGCAGGGAGACTGTGCGTCACACGGTTTTCACAGCAGGGGAGCCATTTTGTGTGCGCCTCGTCTGCTGCGGAGACACAATGAAAGGCGATGGCCTGGATGTAGTGCAGATAGAAGCGGAAGTTCTCGATGACAAAGGAAATCTGTGTGTGCAGGCGGATACGGAGCTGTTCTTTGAAGTGGAAGGAGACGCCGCGGTGATTGCTGTGGATAACGGCAGCCCGAGGGAAATGCAGAGTGCAAAACTTTCCCATATTCACGCATTCCACGGCAAAGCACTGGCGATTCTGCAGTCAGATGAGATAAAAGAGAAGGTGCAGGGAGAAAGCAGAAACTGCCAGGTGACGGTACATGCCCAAAATGTGCAGGGAGACTGCGTAAAAATCAGGATTGTGCAGTGATTTCATAAGAGAAGTGCCTGAGCACACGATCGGGATCATACAGTGATACAAAAAAAGGAGCCGTTGCCTGGCTCCTTTTTGTATCACCAAAAGATCGATTTGGATCTTGCCAATCGATGTAAAAATCAGTGATTGCCGGAATAGGTATTGGAGGTGTCTGCGAAGACGGTCTTTCCCCCGGTTTTCCGGCGGGAAGTGGCGACGCGTTTCATCAGTTCCGCATAGTACAGATCCTCATCGAAAGGAATCTCTACCGGATGACCGAGAAATGCAGAGAGGTGCATGGCGTTGGAAAGAGTCAGTCCGCGAATTCCCTCACGTCCGTCCGCGATCAGCGGGGTGCCGTCAAGGATGGCACCGCCAAAGGCATTCAGCACGCCGATATGCTGCTCATTTTTGCCGTCTGTTTCGGGAACGATTTCGTGTGCATCGACCGTTGCAAACGGAATCTTGTTTTCTGCGGAGAATTCCTGCTCTGTCTTATCGAATTCCAGAACATGGAGTTCTTTTCCATCGGTTACAATCTGCGCGCGGTCCATCTGAATTTCCAGACGGTTGGTTCCGTGCGCCTCACCGGTAGAGGTGATAAACACACCGGTTGCTCCGTTTTCGTACTCAACATAGGTGGTCACATCATCCTCGACTTCGATATCGTGCCATTTTCCAAACTGCATATGGGTATCTACCTTGACGGGCATGCCGCAGATCCACTGCCACAGATCCAGCTGGTGAGGACATTGATTCAGAAGAACACCGCCGCCTTCGCCGCTCCAGGTTGCACGCCAGTCGCTGGAATCATAGTAAGCCTGAGGACGATACCAGTCGGTGATAATCCAGTTGGTGCGGCGAATCTGGCCGTAGGTGCCGGACTGTACCAGTTCGCGAACCTTGCGATAAATGTGATTGGTGCGCTGATTGAACATCATACCGAAGACTACTTCCGGGTGACGGTCAGCCTCGGTAATCATCTCGCGCACCTGTCTGGTGTAGACACCAGCCGGTTTTTCCACCATAACATGGATGCCGCGGCGCATACATTCAATCGCGTAAGTGGTGTGATCGTAATGAGGTACAGCAACGATGCAGGCCTCGATCAGCCCGCTGTCGAGCATTGTGATGGCATCCGTAAATAAAGTGACCTGATCTGAAATTTCTGTTTTGAACCATGCAAGCCGCTCTTCATTGACATCTGCCACGGCAGCCAGTTCAAAATCAGGGCAGGATCCGTTGACGATATTGCGTGCGTGGCCGGATCCCATATTGCCGACTCCGATGATTCCAAGTTTGATTTTTCTTCTTTCTGTTTCCATTGTTTGTTCCTGTCCTTTCTGTTATCTTTTTGTTCTTCAAATCTAGGTCTATTATAGTCAGGCTTCTATACGAAATCAATAGAAAATAAAATCAGAAATAGATTGCAAATAGAAGCATTACGGAATAAAATGGGTTCGAAAAAACTGGAACATAAAAACGGAGCCAGAGGAAAGCCGGGGGAATGATTTTGCAGATTTTTAAACAGATCAGTGCGGACAATACTTTGACACAGAAACCGAAACAGAGTGATTTCTGTATGCATACACATGACAATTATGAAATTTATTGTTTCCTTTTTGGGGACGCCAAATATACGGTTGAGGGAAGTGTCTATCCTTTAAAACCGGGAGATCTTATTCTGATGCGCCGCTCGGAGGCACATCATCTGCGTCTTCAGTCAGCGGCGCCCTATCGGAGGATTACGGTTAATTTTACGCCTCCGGCAGAAGCAAACGGAGTATTCTCTTCAAAAATGATGATTCCGTTTCTGGACCGTCCGCTGGGGCGGTATAACCGGTATCCGGCTGCGATATTTGGGGATTTTCAATGGCAGTATTATCTGGAGCGTCTCTGTGATGCAAAGGAGGAACGGAGCCGTGCTATTTATCTGGCGGTACTTCTGGAAGAGCTTTCGGACCAGTTTGAAAAGGTGCGTTCCTGTGAGGAAGAACAGGTAGCAGATCAGTCGGCAGCAATTCTCGGATATATTAATCGTCACCTGACAGAACCGCTCTCCCTGGAGCGTATCAGTGAGCGGTTTTATTTGAGCAAATCCCAGCTGAATCGAAAGTTCAAGCAGGCGAATGGATCTACCGTTTGGGAGTATATAACAGCCAAACGCCTGCTGATGGCAAAAGAACTTCTGGGACATGGAGGACACCCGATGGAGATTTATCAGCAGTGTGGATTTCACGATTATGCAACTTTTTACCGGGCCTACCGGCGTCAGTTTGGAATTGCACCGAAAAATGACAGGCTGATACGGTAGAATTATCATTTGCAGCGTTACAATATGCAATAAAAACAGTCAGAATAAATCGTTGTAAAACGGAAAGAAAACACTTGAGTACGATTTTAGAAGATGATAGGATAGGGAAAAACAGCGGAAAAGTGCGGACAGCACAAAGGAGGAAATGAACAGTGAACTTAAGAATTTCGGAACCGGACATCGAAAATATGTATAAGGTGTTCCGCAGAGAGCCGGTAAGCCCGACACCTCTGTTTGAACTATTCATGGATCTTCCGATCTATGAGTATTTTGTGGGAAGGAAATATGACGGGAAGGATGATCTGGATGAGCTGAAGTTTGTGGTTGAGGCATTTTACAATGCGGGATACGATTATGCTACAACCCATGCAAGCAATTTCGGATTCCCCATGAAAGAGGTATCCCACGACGGGCACAAAGGTGCCACAATTTCCCTGAATGACGGGAATACGATTACAGACTGGGAAAGCTTTGAGGCTTATAAATGGCCGGATCCCAGGGATTTTGACAGCTCGAAACTGGAAAAAATCAGAGATTATCTTCCCAAAGGAATGAAACTGGCGGTAATGGGACCGGGCGGTGTGCTGGAAAATGTGACTGCACTGGTCGGTTATGACAATCTGTGCTATATGCTGGCGGACGATCCGGAACTTTTGCAGTGTATTTTTGATAAGGTGGGACAGACCCTGGTTACGTATTATGAGGATATTGTAGATTATGATACGGTCGGTTTTCTGATTTCCAATGATGACTGGGGATTCAATACCCAGACATTCCTGTCGGTTCCGGACATGAGAAAATATGTTTTCCCCTGGCATAAGAAGATCGCAGAGGTTGCCCATAAAAAAGGCAAACCGATCGTGCTTCATTCCTGCGGTTATATGAATGATGTGATGGATGATATTATAGATGAGATGAAGTATGATGCGAAACACAGCTTCGAGGATAATATCTTTTCTGTGGAAAAAAGTTATCAGAAATGGGGAGACCGCATTGCAATTCTCGGCGGATTTGACCTGCAGTACCTTCACAGCTCCTCAAAGGAAGAAATTCACGAGCGCTGCAGAAAGCTTCTTGAACTGACCAGGGAAAAGGGCGGTTATGCGGTTGGAACCGGAAACAGTATGGCTTATTATATTGATCCGGAAAAGTATGTGGCTATGATTGAGGCGAGAAGGAATCTTTGATTCCTGTGCTTTCGGATACCCTGCCGGTTTTGCTTCCGACAGGGTATCTTTGACTGAAATTTTAAGCTGGAGGATAGGTTGATGAATTACAGAATTACAGAGCCGAACATAGAAAATCTGTTCCGCATGTTCCGCAGAGAACCGGTGGAGAAGGTTCCTTTCTTTGAATTATTTATGGATTACCCTGTGTATGAGTATTTTGCGGGAAGAACGTATGACGGGACGGATGAACTGGAAATACTGAAGCTGACAGTCGATGCATTTTATAACATCGGATGCGACTATGCCACTACCTTTTCCAGTGATTTTGCATTTCCGAGGAAACAGCCTGATCACGGAGGTTCCGGAGGGGTAACGGTTTCCTTAAATGACGGAAACACTATCACGGACCGCGAGAGCTTTGAGGCTTATAAATGGCCGGATCCCTGGAGCTTTGATTGTTCCAGACTGGAGAAAATCAGAGATTATCTGCCAAAAGGAATGAAGCTGGCGGTGTGGGGACCGGAGAGTATTCTGGAAAGCGTGACGGCGCTGGTGGGATATGACAACCTTTGCTATATGCTGGTGGATGATCCGGAGCTTTTGCAGGATATTTTTGACAAGGTCGGGGAAGCCGTTGTAGGCTACTATGAGCAGGCGGTTACCTACGATACGGTCGGTTTTCTGATTTCCAATGATGACTGGGGCTTTAATACACAGACCTTCCTGTCGGTGGAAGATTTGAGGAAGTATGTCTTTCCCTGGCATAAAAAAATTGTGGAAGTGGCGCACAAACACGGAAAGCCGATTATCCTTCATTCCTGTGGTTATATGAATGATGTGATGGATGATATTATTGATGAGATGAAGTACGACGGAAAACACAGCTTTGAAGATAATATTCTCTCAGTGGAGGATAGTTATCGCAGATGGGGAGACCGGATTGCGATCCTTGGAGGAGTTGATCTGCAGTATCTGTCCGCATCAACCGAGGAAGAGATCAAAGAGCGCTGCAAAAAGCTCTATTATCTGACAAAAGATAAGGGCGGATATGCACTGGGAACCGGAAACAGTATGGTGGATTATCTGGATCCGAAAAAATATATCGCTATGCTGGAAGCGTGGAGAGAAGTACAAAGCAATTGACGAAACCGGGAAAGAGTCTAGAAAGACAGCCCGGGAAAAATCCGGGACTTTGAAAAAGCCTGAATTTTTCCGGGCTGTCTTTTGTTTTTAAAGAAGATAGAATCCGGCGGAACCTCCCGGTACGGTGATGGTTCCGTTTTCTGCGTGTATCTCACCGCCGAAGGAATACAGAGTTTCTGTCGGGATAAGATCAGAGTCAAAGGACTGTTCTTTCGCAGAAGGATTGAGGACAACCAGAATCTTTTCTTCCTCTGCTTCGCGCAGATAAACGAAAGGATATGCGTTTTTCTCTGCATAAACAAAGGAGATCTCCCCTTTGTTCTGAAGTGCTTTGTGACTCTGGCGGATCTGAATCAGTTTCTGTACTTCGTGATACAGGGAATCGGGATCTTCCATCTGAGCTTTCGCGGTAGGACGGTTTTTATCGGGATCCATGGCAATGTAGAGTTCGGATGCAGGAGCGCTGGAAAAGCCTGCGTTTGTGGTATTATCCCACTGCATCGGAGAACGGGAACCGGTTCGATTGTATCCGCCCTCTACAGAAGCAAGACCTTCTACATAATGCATTCCGATTTCATCTCCGTAATAGATGAAGGGAGCACCTGGCATGGACAGGAGGAAAGCGAAGGCGACTTTCAGTTCGTCGCCGTGGAGGCTGCGGGCCAGACGGTCCATATCGTGATTGCCGGAAGGAATGCAGATCATGCCTTTCTTTTCGGATTTTTCATAATTATCCAGATATTTTGCTGTGAACTCAGAAATATCTCCTTTTCCGCGGCTGGAGAAATAAGGCTCTTCGCAGCGGAACAAATCGTTGTAATGAGAAGGACCGAAATGAAGCAGGAAATCCATGTGAAATCCGCCCTGAAGGGATTTATCAGGCTCGCCCCACTCTGATACCATAGCTGCATCCGGGAATTCTTCGTTCAGGAAATCGCGTACCTTCTGCCAGAGACGAATGGTTCCTTTTCCTTCCGGATCGTTTTTTACCAGGGAACCGGCCATATCCACGCGGAAACCGTCACAGCCCATGTTGAGCCAGAAACGCATGATATCTTCCATTGCGGCAAGTGTCGCACGCGGGCCTTCGTCTTCCATGGACTGCTGCCATTTCTGCGCCGGATCCGGCTGATAGAAACCGTAATTCAGAGCAGGCTGAGAGGAAAAGAAGTTGATAGCGCAGGAACCGTCGCGCTCGGAAATGCCGCGCAGGCAGCCCATGCCTTCCGGTGCAGTCCAGACATTGTCTGTCCAAACGTAACGGTCTGTATATTCGTTGCGTGCCGCTTTCATTGATTCCCGGAACCAGGGATGTTCGATTGATGTGTGGCCGGGTACAAGATCCAGAAGGACGTGCATATTCCGTTTATGAGCTTCCTGAAAAACTCTCTTCAGATCTTCATTGGTTCCGTAGCGGGGAGCAACTTTATAATAATCTGCCACATCATAGCCCGCATCACCGAAAGGAGAGAGAAAGCAGGGGTTGATCCAGATTGCGTTGCATCCCAGTTCGCGGATGTAATCCAGCTTGTCGATGATTCCCTGAAAATCACCGATACCGTCGCCGTTGGTATCGCAGAAAGACTGCGGGTAAATCTCATAGAAAATTGCATTATCTAACCATTTTGACATAATCGATACTCCTTTTTATGAATTCTTATGATATGATACTATTGAAGATGAATCATATCCACCAATATTCTATGGTATTATAGTACAATTCTACTTTCTGAAAGAGGACATATGAGTGATAAAGTAAGAGCAATGAGAGAACGGCATACCCATGGTTCTATGCTGGTTCCCTATGATTATTATGAATGTGTGGTTCCCGATCGTTTTCCGGCGGTGCCGCTGCACTGGCATAAGGAGTGGGAGATCAACTATGTGCTTGAGGGAGAGGGCATGTTCCGCTGTGAAGACCGGGTTTTTTATATGAAAACGGGAGACATTATTTTGGTTCAGCCAAATCTTTTACATGGAATCTTTCCGGCAGAGGGCAGGAGAGTTGTCTATGAAACACTGGTTTTCCGGCAGGAAATTCTGCTGGGAAGCTACGATGACCGCTGTTACAGAGAGGTACTGCATCCCCTTTCCGTAGGCGAACACACGATTACCGTGCCGATCACCGCGGGGTGTGGGAATTATGATTCTATACGTCAGGCGGTCAAAACCATGTTTGCGTGTGTCAGAGAGAACCGGGCCAAAGCAGATCTTCTTCTGAAAAGTGAACTGCTTCGCATTTTCTATCTGGTGGAAAGTGAAGCAGATCTTTGCCGTGTTTCGACAGAGCATACACAGAATTTTCTGGAACCGCTGCGTCCTGTGCTGGCCTACATGCAGAAGCATTATCAGGAACCGCTTCAGGTCAGTGACCTGGCTGACATCGCAAATTTAAGTGAAAGCTATTTCATGTATCGGTTCAAACAGACATTTGGTATCGGTGCGATAGAATATCTCAATCAGCTTCGAATCAAAACTGCCTGTGATCTTTTGCTGGATTCCGATGAGACTGCCGCCCGGATTGCCTTCGAGAGCGGATTTCGAAATCTGGCAAATTTCAACCGCAATTTTAAGAAAAGTGTTGGATGTACTCCTACAGAATATCGGAAAACCGCTCGTTAAGCAGGAAAATAAAACCAGTACTTGACATAAATCGAAGATTAGTTTAAACTAACCAAAGCGGGTTAGCAAAGGCTAACAAGAAAAAGGAGGAAGTACTTATGATGATGATTTTGTCACTGGTTTTCTGTGTTCTGCTGTTTGCCGAGCGTCTGACAGGCGAAATCTGGCACGTGATTTTGGGAGCGGCATTTTTGATTCTTTCGATTGCGCATGGATATCGGTACAGAAAAGAAATGAAAGCCGGAAAAAGAAGTGTCCGGATTACAGACTGGGTGATGGTGGTATCTCTGGCTTTCCTGGTCCTGACCGGTATGATGATCCATCCCATGCAGGGAGTATTGGCGGTGAAGATTGTTCACAAACTTTCGGCAGTCGTTTTTGCAGCAGGACTTCTTGTGCACATCAGGCAGCACAGAAAGAAAAAAACAGGTGTGTGTTGATCCAATATCTGATATGATGATGTCAGGAGAAAATGAGGCGTCAAACGATATCAGAGCAAGGAGGCATTCGAAAATCTATGAAGTACCAAAATCCAGTTATTCCGGGATATCATCCGGATCCGTCTATCTGCAGGGTAGGGGAAGATTTCTATATTGTAAATTCAACATTTGAATATTTCCCGGGTGTTCCGATTCATCACAGCAAAAATCTGGCGAATTGGGAGCTGATCGGTCACTGTCTGACCCGAGCTGATCAGCTGCCGCTGGAGAAATGCCGTCCGTCCGGCGGTATTTATGCACCGACAATTCGTTACCATGACGGATGGTTTTTTATGACGACAACCAACGTAAGCTGTGGAGGCAATTTTATCATTCACAGCAGGCGACCGGACGGAGAATGGTCTGATCCGGTATGGGTGGATCAGGGAGGAATTGACCCGTCGCTGCTGTTTGATGAGGATGGGAAAGTGTATTTTACTTCTACCGGAAATGATGAGAAGGGGCGGTCGTGCATTCTGATCTGTGAACTGGATCCGTTTACCGGATTGAAATATACGGAAAGCCGTATCTTAAGTTATGGCTGCGGCGGGCGATATCCGGAAGGACCGCATCTCTATAAGATTCGAGGGAAATATTATCTGATGCTGGCAGAGGGCGGCACAGAATACGGACATATGGAGACGATTCAGAGAAGCGACAGTCCTTACGGTCCCTTCGAACCGTGTCCGCATAATCCGATTCTGTCACATAAGGAGGACATGCGCGGTGAGATCTACTGTACCGGACATGCGGATATGACAGAAGATGCAAACGGGAACTGGTGGATGGTATGTCTGGCTGTGCGCCCCTGCGGCGGAAAAAATCACCGTCTGATGCTGCATCATCTGGGACGGGAGACCTATCTTGCGCCGGTGGTTTGGGATGAAAACGGATGGCCGGTGGTGGGAGAACACGGTCTGATTGATCTTGAGATGGAAGGTGAGCTGCCCGGAGAGCCGGAAAAAGTAAGCCTGGATTTTGCGGACGATTTCACAGAGCCGGAGTTTCCTTTGCAGTATAATTTCCTTCGGAATCCAAAGATGGAGTGCTATATCCGGGAACCGGAAAAGAAGCGGCTGCTGCTTTCGGGAACCGAAATCACATTGAATGAACAGGATACCCCCACCTGGGTGGGAGTCCGCCAGATGGGATTTGTCACAGAGACGACGGTTTTTGTCACTCCTCTGGGCAGAAGAGAGGGAATGAGAGCAGGTCTGACGGCCTTCTACAACAATGATTATCACTATGATCTCTGCCTTAAGAGAGAATCCGGCAGATGGAATCTCTGCCTGGCAAAGCACGTTCATGATATTTTTGCAGTGACAGCGAAAACAGAGCTTTCCGGGGAAGGAGGCATCTGGCTGAAAATACAGAGTGACAGAGAAATTTATCGATTCCTCTACAGTACCGATGGGGTCAAATGGCAGTTTCTTGGAACCGGGCTGGTGGTCGGACTGTGCACGGAGAGCACGAGGACAATGACGTTTACCGGAACCTATCTGGGTATGTTTGCCGAGAACGGCGATGCGGAATTTGCTGATTTTTCGATCAGAGTAAAGGAAGAGGAAGACTTTTTCTGAAACATCAGCTGAATATTCTACCATTTTTTCGATCTGTAAAGGAAATATCGTCCTTGCGCAAAGGGAATCGAATCTGATATACTATGGCGGCAAAACAGGGAAAAGTATACCTGAATGAATGAGTGGAGGTTATTATGGCAAACGAATTAAGCACGGAACAGGAGAATGTGACCCCGGAAACAGGTGCACATGATGACATGATTGAAAACGGAGTGCATAATTACAGCACAGAGGAAAGCTATGTTCGTCCATCCGATCCCGAGGTATTAAAAAAGCTGGAATGGTTTCAGGATCAGAAGCTGGGACTGATGATGCATTGGGGTGCTTACAGTCAGCTTGGAATCGTAGAGTCCTGGGCTCTTTCCGATGCAGATGCGGACTGGTCCAGACACTGCATTGACTGGGAAGTAACCGGTGAGGAATTCAAAAAGCAGTATTTCGGACTGAACAAAACGTTCAATCCCATTCGGTTTGAGCCGGAAAAATGGGCGGAGATTGCAAAAGCGGCCGGAACAAAATACCTGCTTTTCACAACAAAACATCATGACGGTTTCTGCATGTGGGATACACAGTATTCCGATTATAAAATAACGGCACCGGACTGCCCGTTCCATACCAACCATTACGCGGATATCTGCGCGCATCTGTTTGAGTCTTTCCGCAAGAGAGATCTGGGTGTGATTGCCTACTTCTCAAAGGCAGACTGGCATGTGGACAGCTACTGGAGTGAAAATTATGAGAGAGGCTGCTATCAGCACAGAGGCCCGTCCTACGATCCGGCGGAATATCCAAAAGAGTGGGAGCGTTTTGTACAGTTTACGCAGAATCAGATTCTGGAGCTGGGAAGCCGATATGGACACCTGGATGGAATGTGGTTTGACGCAGGCTGGGTATGTGCACAGAACGGACAGGATATCCGACTGGGCGAGGTAATTGAAAAGGTAAGAAAATTCCAGCCGGGAATGCTCTGCGCAGACAGAACAGTGGGAGGTCCTTACGAAAACTATGTCACACCGGAACAGTGTGTCCCGGATCAGCCTCTTGGTATTCCGTGGGAGAGCTGCATTACACTGGGAGATTCTTTCTCTTTTGTCTATGATGATAATTACAAGAGTCCGAGGGAAGTCATTTGTCTGCTGACTGACATTGTAGTAAAAGGAGGAAATCTTGCGATTAATGTAGGACCGCAGCCGGATGGCCGTCTTCCGAAGAAAGCAGTTGAGAGTCTGCTGGGTATGGGTGAATGGCTGAAAGTATACGGAGATGCGATCTATGGAACCAGAGTCTGTGCGCCCTATAAAAAGGACGGAATCGGTTTCACGAAAAAAGGAGATACGGTTTACGCAATTCAGACTTTCCCGGAGGAAAATCAGGAGGTTCCACAGGAAGTGTGGGTGCCGTATGAAGGCAGTGTTTCAAAAGTGACTGCCCTTGATGGCGGAGAAAAACTTACATTTGTCAGAAAAGAAGGCGGTTATCTTGTGAGCGCACCGGTATGGAAGGGAGAAAAGGCGCCGATCGGAAGAGTCTTTTGTTTACAGTAAAAAGAACGAAAGATCACTTTGTTAAAATAAAAAAGAACAAAGGAAGAAAAGGAGGATCAGAAAGGATCCTCCTTCTGTTTTACTTAAAAATAAAGCTGTTTTTCTTTAGTTAACAAAAATGTTAAAATGTTAACCAAGTAAAAATTCGGCGCTTTATCGAAAAAATGAGTCTGTATTTGTCAATTTGTATAATTAAGATAATGATACTGAAAAAAATGAGATAAAAAAGTATAAAAAAATCTAAAAAAAGTCTTTCCAAAATGGATAACTTGTAGTAGAATGATAAAAAGAAGGTCGCAGATATGTTCACTAATGTTAACACCAAGAAGGGGATTGGTGTAAACGGAAAGTGAACGGATCGACACGGATATTCCCAGACCAAAAAAAGACAGGAGGAGTTAGTGGATGAAAAAGAAAGTCAAAAATCAGACACACAAGAAAAAAGGGTTTTTTCTAACCCTGAAACGTGATATCGCACTCTGGCTGTTTGTATTGCCGGGCCTTATCTTAACCTTTATTTACAGTTACATACCCATGTACGGTGTACAGATCGCTTTTCGAAAGTACAATCCGAAGCTGGGCTTTTCGGGAAGCCAGTGGGTCGGACTTCAGCACTTTATCCGGTTCTTTAATTCACCGTATTTTGTTACCACAATCAAGAACACTTTTATCTTAAGTGTTTATTCCATCATTGTAGGATTCCCGATTCCGATTATTTTCGCTCTGATGCTGAATTCCTTCCGGCATAAAAAGTATACGAAAGTAATTCAGACAGTGACCTACGCTCCGAACTTTATTTCCACCGTTGTTATGTGTGGTATGTTGATCCTGTTTTTGTCTCCTTCTGTCGGATTCGTGAACACAATCATCAAATACTTCGGCGGAGATGCGATTAACTTCATGGCAGAAGAAAGCTACTGGAGACATATCTATGTATGGTCCGGTGTATGGCAGGGAATGGGCTGGTCTTCCGTTATTTACTTTGCAGCACTTTCCGGTGTCAGTCCGGAGCTGCACGAAGCTGCCATCTGTGACGGTGCAACGAAATTCCAGATTGTGCGTTACATCGATCTTCCGAGTATTCTCCCGACAGCGACGATTCTGTTGATTATGAACTGCGGAAGCGTTCTGTCCGTCGGCTTTGAAAAGGTATTCCTGCTGCAGAACAATTTGAATAAAGGTGTATCAGAGGTTATCTCTACCTATACATATCAGGTCGGTCTGATCGACAACAACCTGTCCTATTCTTCCGCAATCGGTTTGTTTAACTCTGTTGTCAATGCAGTCATTCTGATCGCGGTCAATAAGATTGCGGATAAGCTGTCCGGAACAAGTCTGTTTTAAGGAGGAATGGAAAATGGCAAAAGAAGTTCAGAAAAAAAAGAAAATCAAACGCTGCAGGGAAGATGTGATTTATGATACCGTCATTTTTATCATTCTGACCGTTCTTCTGCTGATTGTAGCGTACCCGCTGTATTTCATTATTATTTCTTCCATCTCCGATCCGACAGCAGTTGCAGGAGGACAGGTTGTATGGCGCCCCATCGGTATTAACCTGAGAGGTTATGTGGAAGTTTTCAAGGATGACCGTATCGTAAGAAGTTTTATCAACTCTCTGATTTACACCTTCTGCGGAACACTTGTCAATCTTGGGGTGACACTTCCGACAGCCTATGCTCTGTCCAGGTCAAAATTTAAAGGAAAAGGCTTTGTAACTACCTTCTATCTGATTACCATGTTTATCGGCGGCGGTATGATTCCTACCTACCTGGTTGTACAGAAGACAGGTCTTCTTGATACCATGTGGAGTCTGATTCTTCCGGGAGCGCTGGGAGTTTACAATATGATCGTAGCGAGAACCTTCTTCCAGCAGAATATTTCAGAAGAGCTTTATGAGGCGGCTGAAATCGACGGCTGCGGTCACGGCAGATTCTTCTTCAGTATTGCATTGCCGCTGTCCGGTGCAATCATCGCGATCATGGTTCTTTACTATGGCGTTGGTCACTGGAATGCATACTTTAACGCATTGCTTTACATGCAGACGGAATCCAAGTTCCCTCTGCAGCTGGTACTGAGATCCATCCTGGTACAGAATGAGAGTCAGCTGAATCAGGCGGCAACAAGTGCCGCTGCCCGGGAAGCGATTGAGAAACAGAGACAGCTGACCGAGCTGATGAAGTACTCACTGATTATTATTTCCAGTATCCCGGTTCTGGTAATGTATCCGTTTATTCAGAAACATTTTGTAAAAGGCGTTATGATCGGTTCCGTAAAGGGTTGATCTGCCATAAGAACGGTTTTTATGTTTACTTATTTTTATGAAATGAGCTTACGGCCAATAGGCTTGAGCGATAGAGAATTTCCTAAAGGAGGAGAAAAAATGAAAAACAAGAAAGTTTTAGCTGTTCTGCTGACATCTGCGATGGCTATGTCGACAGTGCTTGCAGGATGCGGTTCCAACGGTTCCGATTCCGGCTCAACATCAGACAAGAGTTCTGCAGCAGATACATCTGCAAGTTCTGCAGCAGTAGATGAGGACGGCAAGGTAAACGGCATCATGTATGCAGAGGGACTTCCGATCGTAGATGACGGAGATTATTCCTTCTCCATCTTTGTGGATGGCAGCATTGAGACAGATGAACCGATGATGTGGCCGATCCTGAAAGAGCAGACCGGTGTGGATGTGGATCTGCAGATTTATGCTTACGAAATCGCAACTGAGAAATATTCTCTGGCTCTTGGTTCCGGCGATTACGCTGACTGTATCGGCGGCTGGTGCTTAAGTGCAAAAGATGTTCTGAACTACGGTGTTGATATGGGTATCTTCGTTCCGTTGGAAGACTACTTTGAGCAGTACTGCCCGAGAATCACAGAGATCCTGAATCTGGAAGGTGTAAGAGAGACCATGACTGCACCGGACGGACACATTTACTCCATTCCTTACGTTATCGAAGCACCGGAAGTTGATTTCAACCCATACATCAACACCAGATGGCTGGAGAATCTGGGTCTGGAAATGCCTACCACAACAGAAGAGTTCAGAGAAGTGCTGAGAGCATTCAAAGAGCAGGATGCAAACGGAAACGGTGATCCGAATGATGAGATTCCGCTGTCCGGTTCTCCGGAGAACCTGCATCTGGGTTACATGACCGGATACTTCGGAATGTCCATCAGCAAAGACGGCTTCACCATGGACGGCGATCAGCTGACCTTCGGTGCTGCTTCCGAAGCTTATAAAGAAGGCATCAAATACCTGAACAGTCTGTATGCGGAAGGTCTGATCGATCCTGAGCTGTTCACACAGGACAGTGCTACCTGGAAAGGTAAAGGCGCACAGGATCTTTACGGTGTATGTATCATGTATTCTTCTGCTGATATCATGCCTTATGCAGCAGGTGAGACACCTGACTGGGAAGGTCTGCCTGTATTAAAGAGCGATTACTGCGACAGCCCGGTATGGCTGAGAAATACTTACGGCAACACTGTTCTGAAGAACCAGGTTGTAGTTACAGACAATGCTGAGCATCCGGAAATCATCTGCCGCTGGTGGGATAACTTCTTCGAACTGGACAACTCTGTAATGTCTCAGAATGGTGATTTTGAGAAGGTTCTGACCAAGAACGATGACGGTACCTATACAAAAGCAAACGTAGACGAAATGTCCGAAGAGGATCAGACAAAGTACAACTGGGGCAACCTGTGGCCGCAGTCTCTTCCGAAGTACATTCCTGCAGGCTTCAAGATTACAGAAGAAGTAGAAGCTTATCAGGAGACACCTGTTCGTGATGCACTGTACGAGCCATATCTGACAGAGCACTGCATCCCGGATACATGGCCGGATCTGGAGAACTCAGAGGAAATCTCCGAGCTTCAGACAGCAATCACCGATTATATCGAGCAGTGCCAGGCAAAATGGATTGCTGGTCAGTCTGATATCGATGCTGATTGGGAAAACTACAAGAAACAGCTGAACTCCCTTGGTCTTGAGAGATATCTGGAGCTGAAGGGTGCTGTTCTGGCCGAATAATGCAGATTCATTAAAAGAAGCAGTATATTGATGAAAAAAGAAAAGTGGTGTGACATTTGTCATGCCACTTTTCTGCGAGAAGGAGGGAATTTTTTATGATGCAGGATTGGTTTCGGGAAGCGAAACTGGGTATTTTTATCCATTACGGAATTTATGCGGTAGGGGACGTGTCGGAATCCTGGTCTTTCCATAACGGCAACATTTCCTATGAAGATTATATGAAACAGTGCGACGGTTTTACAGCCTCCCGCTTTGATGCAAAAGAATGGGCAAAACTGTTCAAACGTGCCGGTGCACAGTATGTGGTCATGACATCCAAACACCATGACGGTGTCGCGCTGTTTGATACGAAATATTCCGATTTGAGTGTAGTGAAAAAGACACCGGCAGGAAGAGATCTGGTAAAAGAATATACAGAGGCGGTTCGGGAAGAAGGAATGAAAGTCGGCATTTATTTTTCCCTGATTGACTGGTCAGATCCGCGGTATCGCTCTGTCTACCCGGAGGGGTCAGACCCCATAAACCATCTGAACGATGTCTTTGCGACTCCCGCAGGCGGTCCGGAGGATCCGGAAAAATGGCAGGAATTTCTGGAATTCAACAACAACCAGATGCGGGAACTGATGACCAATTACGGAACGGTTGACCTGCTTTGGTTTGACGGAGACTGGGAGCGCAGTGCAAATCAGTGGAAAGCAAAAGAATTCAAGGCATATCTGGAATCTTTGAATCCCAATGTGGTAGTGAATTCAAGACTGCAGGGTTACGGAGATTATGAGACACCGGAACAGGGGATTCCGCTGTACGGTCCGGAGGGAGTCTGGGAATTCTGTACCACAATCAATGACTCCTGGGGATACCGTCCGTCAGACAATGCCTATAAGACAAGCCGTCAGGTTGTCCGCATGTTCTGTGACTGCATCACGTTGGGAGGAAAACTTCTTCTGGATGTGGGTCCGAAAGAGGATGGAACGTTAGATGAGCGTCAGGTGAAGGTACTGGAAGATCTCGGTTCGTTTATTCATGACAATGAAGAGGCAATTTACGGAACGGAGAAAGGACTCTCCTACAGCCAGTATCTGGGCGGAAGTACGCTTTCCAAAGACAAAAAAACCGTATATCTGTTTGTCTATGACAAACCGCAGGAGAATCTTTGCGTGAAAGGCATTAAGACACCGGTGAAGAAGGTAACTGTGCTGCACACCGGAGAGGAACTGTCTTTTAGCTATACCGGTTCTCTGCCCTGGAGCGGAATTCCCGGAACTCTCTGGATCCGTGCAGATCAGATGCAGCTGCATCCGATGGCAACTGTTCTGAAAGTGGAACTGGAAGGAGAAATTACCTATAATCTGGGTCACGGAGAGGTTGTTACGCACAACGACTGATGACGAGAAGATCAAATCTGAGACAGCAAAGGAGATCATGATATGAAAAAAGTAGTGGCATATGTGGGGAGAAATGCCATTGTGACAGAAGAACAGGCAAAAATCCTGACACATATCAATGTTGCATTTGGACTGATTAACAGGGAAGGAGAACTGTTATCCGATCAGCATCCGTTTCTGGAGCAGATCCCGCAGATCAGAAACTGGAATCCGGACATTAAAATTTTATTGTCAATTGTAGTTTTTGAAGGACCCGAAAGATTTTTATACCTTGGAAACATCCGTCAAGAGTTCGACAGAAAGCTTTTCGGCAGGATTCCTGAGCTGTGTTTTATCAG
>JAQYOA010000116.1 GCA_028727605.1 Lachnospiraceae bacterium | reverse complement strand
AAAAATACCCCGTTCAATGACACAAAGCCCTTGAACGGGGTATAGTATAGCATTTTTTTCACAGCCATGCAAGATTTACGGCTGCCATCGCCTTTGTTTTACTCTTTTACCGCACCCAGTGTAATACCGGTAACAAAGTATTTCTGAAGGAACGGATAGATAATCAGCATCGGAACCAATGCGATGAATACCTTTGCAGCCTCCAGTGATTTATTGGAGTTTGCTGCCAGCTGAACATACTGTTCTGTTGTCAGTGTAACACCTACCGGGATCTGTACTGTAATCTGACGGATGTAAGTCTGCAGAGGATAATGGCTCTCTTTGTTCATCAAAACCAGACCCTGGAAATACTCATTCCAGTAACCTACGGAAGTGAACAGCACGATGGTCGCAATTACCGGTTTGGAACAGGGAACCACGATCTGCCATAGGATACGCCATGGCCCGGCACCGTCCACACGGGCGGCCTCCTCCAGATCCGATGGAATTCCCCTAAAGAAGTTCATCATCAGGATAACGTTAAATACCGGAACGGAACCGGCAAGAATCAATGCCGCCATGGTATCAATCAGTCCGTAATTCTTGACTGTGATAAACCACGGAATCGTACCTCCGTTGAACAGCATACAGAACACCAGAACCCACATCAGGACATTTCTCGGTGCGTACTCTCTTTTGCTCTTTGAAAGAGGATACGCCATCATGATCAGCACCAGCATCGTCCACACGGTACCGATTACAACTCGTTTTACGGAAATCCAGAAGGAATTCCAGAATGCATCATCACCCATGATCAGTTTATAGGACTTGAAGTTCAAACCGATAGGGTAAATAGTCACCAGACCGCCCTCAGCTGCCGCCTTTGAGGAAAGAGACACGCAAAGGGTATACCAGAGAGGATAAAAACAGCTGAATGCCAATACGATCAGGATGATGGCATTTATGATTTTAAACAATTTCGCGCCAAAACTCTTGCTCTCTATCATAAAATTCCCTCCTTCCTAGAAAATACTGTAATCAGCAAATTTATATGCCAATGTATAAGATACAACAACGAGAACAAAACTTACAACGGATTTGAACAGACCTGCTGCGGTTGCCAGTGAGAACTGCATATTGGTAATACCGACACGGTATACGTAAGTATCCAGAATATCACCGGTTTCCATAACCAGCTGGTTGTACATGTTAAATACCTGGTCGAAACCTGCATTCAGCACGTTGCCCATAGCCAGTGTACACAGAAGAACAATTGTCGGAATCAGACCCGGCAGGGTAATATGCCAGATTCGTTTAAAACGTCCTGCACCGTCAATTGCAGCAGCCTCGTACAGGTTCGGGCTGATACCGGTCAGTGCAGCCAGATAAACAACGGCATTGTAACCAAACTCTTTCCAGACATCGGTACCGATCAGCAATCCCTTAAAGGTTTCCGGAATGGTCATCAGAAGAAGCTTGTCCATGCCAAGGGCGCTTCTGATTGTATTGAAGATACCGGTGGATCCAAAGATATTGGAGATGATGTTTGCCAGAATAACCCAGGATACAAAGTGGGGAAGATAAACGATTGTCTGAACGCTCTTCTTAAACTTCATGTTTTTGACTTCATTCAGAAGAAGTGCAAACACAAGAGGTACAACAATGTTCAGAACCACTTTGGATACTGCAATGATCAGCGTATTCCACAATGCCCGTTTCGCATCCGGAATTACCAACAGATACTCAAACCATTTAAATCCAACCCATTCGGATCCAAACCAGCCTTTGCTGGGATTATAGTTCTGGAATGCCATGACAATTCCGACCATCGGAACGATGGAAAACAGAAACAGCCAGATATATCCGGGAAGAACCATTAATGTATAATGGAAACTATTCGATTTTATGAAACTGCGTTTCTTTTTTTTCAAGTTCAGTGCCCCCTTTGAAGACTTTTCGGCAATCGAAAAGAGCACAGGGGGATGGACCCCTGTGCCCCCGTTTTATTTCCTTTATGTACTCTTTGCTTTACTGTGCAAGGAATTCATCAACCAGTTCAAGAATCTGATCTCCGCCCTGTACATGCCAGTCGCTGCAGAACTGATCCCACTCATCCAGGCTCTTAGCTCCTGTAATGAACTGCAGGATTGCCTGATCTTCCATATCGGATACCTGAGTCCAGTAGGTCTCCATACCATCAACGGTATAGTACAGCTCAGAATAAATCTTATGATCCGGCTCGATTGTTGCATACGGACGATCACCAATCAGGATTGCATACAGACGGTTAAACTGTCCGTTGTTGGTATTCACATCCATATCGGTAACTGCCAGTTCTCTGGATCCGTCATAATCTGCGGAGATAACTTCGCTCAGAGAAGCTACGTCACTTGCCAGGTTCTTGTAAAGACCGTTGAATTTGCTTCCGCCCTGCTGATAATCTTCTACAGTGCTCTCACCTTTGATTACGCTCATGATTGCATCGTATTCATACTCACACTCGTCGGTAGCTGCCATAACGTTACGAACCGGATACCAGTCAATTGCTACAGAAGTATCAAAGATAGATTCATCACGAACCAGAACGTTGTTCATGATTACGATTGCTTTCTTCACATCATCAGAAGCATCTTTGTTAACCATTGTATAGGTAGTTCCGACATCCTTCATATGGATATTCCACTCACCATCGTTGGTGTACAGCGGATATGCCTGCCAGTTGGCATTGTTGTCGTTCTTGAAGGAATCACCGTTGCCGTATCCAAGTGACCACCACGGTCCCATGAAGATACCGCAGGTACCATTCTTAACATTGTTTGCATTGTCGCCGTTTGTTGTTGTTCCAACTTCCGGATTGATCAGGCCTTTTTCATACCACTCATGCAGTACGGTAAGGGCTTCTTTCATCTCATCCGTTGTTGTGCCCCAGTACAGTTCTCCGCTGTCATCGCGCAGGAAGTATCCGGGAGTTGCATTGAATGCCTGATATAAAGCATCAAATCCGTAACCGTTGTTGGAGGAGTTCAGGAAGTTCGAATAGGTTCTTCCTCCATTGTCAATACCTGCAATTGCATAATCCGGGCTTAATCCGGCAGCCATAAATGCCTCTGCTGCTGCACCGAGCTCTTCAACAGTCTTCGGCGCATCCAGTCCCAGCTGATCCAGCCAATCCTGACGGATAAAGTATACATATACACCATCGGTATCAACGGTGATATTCGGCAGTGCGCAGAATACATCGTCTACGGTTGCATTGCTGATTGCACGTCCTTCTGTAGTCTCAACAATCTCTTTTACCTGTTTGGAAGCGTATGCATTAAACTCCGGCCACAGATCTGACAGAAGATCTGCTCTTGCAGCCTGTACCAGATAGTTCCGGTTCGGAGCAATTACAGCATCCGGAAGAGATGCAGATGCGATACAAAGAGAAACTTTCTGCTGGAAGTCGGAAGTATTTCCTGCTGTCCAGTCGCAGACTACTTTAATATTATAATTTTCAAGAAGATATCTGGTATACTGGTTATCATCTACAGAATCTCCATCCGGAAGAGTGGTATCTACCGGGTTTACCTGATATCCGTAATGAACTTCTACTACATGGTCAAATTTTTCAAATGCTCTGCTGTCATTCTCTCCCGGCAAAGCATCGTCCTCAACGTCGCTGGATGAAATCCAGTCACCGGATGCATCTGCTGTATCACCGCCGGAAGCCTCCTCTGATCCTGATGCTGTGGAAGCGTCTGCCGAACTCTCTGCCTTGGAAGCGGAATCCGTTCCTGTTCCTGATGAAGAGGAAGGTCCTCCGTCACCGCCGCAGGCTGCCAGGCTGAAGGCCATCACAGCTGTCATCAATAATGCAACTACTTTCTTCTTCATGTAATACCCTCCTTGTGATGTAATAATAGTAACACGTTGTTTGTCGGAAATTCATCCTTCCTTAATGAACGCCTGACGGCATTTTATACAATTTCAGGTTTCCTCTCCGGTGCCTATGCGGTCATTATACATCCAGTTGTTTTCTTTCGCAAGTGGTTTTTCGTAAAATTGCTATTATTTTTTAGTTTGTTTGTGATTTTATTGTCACTTTCGACATGTTTTCGCAATATGTGCACAATATAAGGATTCCTT
Source organism: Lachnospiraceae bacterium (assembly GCA_028727605.1). Classification (GTDB taxonomy): domain Bacteria; phylum Bacillota; class Clostridia; order Lachnospirales; family Lachnospiraceae; genus Fusicatenibacter. The sequence goes on along the minus strand of JAQYOA010000116.1, from coordinate 28,212 downwards.
CTATCTCTGCAGATTCACATCGTTGGTCTTCATGATTTTTAAAATTTCCGCTTCACTTACCACATTAAAATCATGCTGAATCATCAATTTCATCACACTGGCTGCGATGGAAAAATCAATAACCTTCTGGGGGGCGAATCCACGGACAATCCCATGGAGCAAAGCACCTGCGAACGCATCACCGGCTCCCACAGCCTCCAGACTGTGCACCGTGTGCACCGGACTTTCATAAAACCGTCCTCCGGTATAATAGATTCCCATCCAGTCACCATCCTCCACGGTACGCATATTCCGAAGCACACTTGCCACCGCTTTACAGTTCGGATACCGTCTGGTGATCTCCTTCATTCCTTCCCTGTACGTATCAATCTGGTCAATGCCGTGTGCCATATCCCCGTCAAACGCAGGAATTCCCAGCGCAGACTCAAAATCCTCATCATTGGCAATGCACAGATCAATCCAGTTCATCAGTTCACCCATTACCTTCTGTGCTTTTTCTGTACTCCACATTTTGGAGCGATAATTCAGATCGCACACCACATAAATGGAATGTTCCCTGCAGTATTTCAGTGCTTCCCGGACTGCCCGTTCCACAGAGTCGCTCACCGCCGGCGTCACCCCGGAAAAATAAAAGACATCCACATCCTTCAATATCTGATCCCACGCAAAATCCTTCTCACATGCCTCTGCAAACGCACTGTGTTCCCGATCATAAAGCACAGTGGTGGGCCGGATATTACTTCCCTTTTCAAAATAGTAGATTCCAAGCCGTGATCCTCCAAAGACAACTCCTGAAGTATCCACCCCGTATCTGCGCACTTCATTCAGTGCGGCCAGACCCACCGGATTATCCGGAATCTTTGTCAGAAAAGAAACCTCGTCTCTTAACATCGCAAGGGATACCGCCACATTCGATTCCGCTCCTCCGTAGCTGGCTTCAAAATTATCGGACTGCAGAATTCTCAGATATTCCGGCGTCTTCAGCCGGAGAAGAAGTTCTCCAAACGTCAGTACTCTCATACATATTCCTCCTTTTTTCTACCCAGTCTTACTGTCAAAACCGTCTGAAACCTACTTCCTATTGTATCAGAAGTTACAAAAAAAACAACAGAATCACCGCATCGGTATTCCTGCGGAAATTCTGTTGTTCTTTTTTATTTTTTTATAAAAATTCTGTAACTGTTTCACAAAAGCGAATGAATCACAAGATCAGCATACACCCTGTGCGATCATTGCGTCGGCAACTTTCTCGAAGCCAGCAATGTTTGCACCCATTACATAGTCACCAGCATGGCCGTAGCGCTCTGCGGAATCTACCATGTTATGTGTGATATTGATCATAATGTTCTGCAGTTTTGCATCTACTTCCTCAAAGCTCCAGGACAGACGCTCGGAGTTCTGAGACATCTCAAGTGCAGAAGTAGCAACTCCGCCTGCATTTGCTGCTTTTCCGGGTGCGAAGATTACATTGTGCTCCTGCAGATATTTGGTTGCTTCCAGAGTGGTCGGCATGTTTGCGCCCTCGCATACTGCGATGCATCCGTTCTCAACCAGTGCTTTTGCATCGTCCAGAAGCAGCTCGTTCTGTGTTGCACACGGCAGAGCCAGATCTGCCTTCACTACCCAGACACCGCGTCCTTCATGATATTCGGAATTCGGACGATATTTCTTGTACTCGGTCAGACGGGCACGATTTACTTCTTTGATTTCTTTCAGTGCAGCTACATCAATTCCATCCGGATCATAAACCCATCCGTTGGAATCAGAGCAGGTCAGAACCTTAACACCCAGCTGAGTTGCTTTCTCGATTGCATAAATTGCAACGTTTCCGGAACCGGATACACATGCTGTCTTGCCTGCGATATCGATGCCGTTTACTTTCAGCAGCTCTTTGGTCAGGTACAAAAGACCGTAACCTGTAGCTTCTGTTCTTGCCAGAGATCCGCCGTAGCTCAGACCTTTACCGGTCAGAACTCCTTCATACAGTCCGCGGATTCTCTTATACTGTCCGAACATATAACCGATTTCTCTTGCGCCTGTTCCGATATCACCAGCCGGTACATCGGTATCTGCGCCGATATATTTGCAAAGCTCTGTCATAAAGCTCTGGCAGAATGCCATAACCTCACGGTCTGATTTGCCCTTCGGATCAAAGTCAGAACCACCCTTGCCTCCGCCGATCGGAAGTCCGGTCAGAGAGTTTTTGAAGATCTGCTCAAATCCCAGGAATTTGATGATACCAAGGTTTACAGACGGGTGAAGACGAAGTCCTCCTTTGTAAGGTCCGATTGCACTGTTAAACTGTACACGGTATCCGGTATTTACCTGAACCTGACCTTTATCATCTACCCACGGTACACGGAATTTAATCTGACGCTCCGGCTCAACCAGTCTCTCAAGAAGAGCAGCTTTTCTGTATTTTTCTTCATTGGCATCGATCACCGGACGAAGAGACTCCAGTACTTCTTTTACTGCCTGATGGAATTCCGGCTCAGCCGGGTTTTTTGCAACTACGGATTCGATAACCTCATCTACGTATGACATTGCTTGTTTCCTCCTTCTATTTTTTCTCCCTTAAAACTAGAACTATACTTCGACAGGGCCTTTTCCTAATTTTCTAAAGGCCGATGAACGGTATGTATTATAGCATAAAATATCCGGAAATTGCAATATAATGCAAAAAAACTTTCTCATAAATCGTTATTTTGTCGTATTTTCTAATGATCGTATTCTCCAAATCTCGTATTTTGTGTATTTTAACGAAATTATGGATTATTTTTTAAAAAAATAAAAACTTTACGCCTAATTATTTTAAGAATAAATCGTAAAAAAATCAGGAAATAAAGTTTTTATTCAAATTTTTAATAAATTTTGCTGTGTCTGCGGCCGTTTTTCTCTTTGTCGGCCTGTTTCTTTTTCTTTTTCACACTATATCCAAAGGTTCCCAGTTTTTTGCCGAGCCCGTAGTATTCCCCGTGAGAATAGACCATCGGTTCTGCCCGGTTCAGATCAAATCGGCCCTTTTCATCCATGCACGCCTCATCCGCATGAACGGCCAGCACCCGTGCCACAAACATATGATGTGAGCCCAGCTCCAGAATCTGTTCCACCTTACATTCAATGTTCACCGGCGCCTCATCAATCATCGGCGCACAGATCTTCTCTGCCTCTTTTTTCGTCAGTCCCAGCTTTTCAAACTTATCCACATCCCGACCGGATTTCACACCGCAGTAATCCACAGCATAGCACAGTTTCTCTGTGGAAAGATTGATTACAAACTCTCCGCTCTCTTTTATCATCTGATAGCTGAACCGTTCGGGCCTTACCGAAATGGATACCATGGGCGGGTTTGTACAAACTGTCCCCGCCCATGCAACCGTAATGATATTATCCGTTTTATCCTTTCCTCTGACCGATACCATAACCGCCGGCAGCGGATAAAGCATATTCCCGGCCTTCCAAACCTGTTTTCCCATTTTTTCTGTCCGTCCCTACTGATTCTGAAGTGCCATCATGAATGCCGGAATCAGCTGCTTCTTTCTGGACACAACTCCTCTTAAAATGCAGCTGTCTTCCTCCACCGGAATCTCAAACGCTTTTTCAATCACTTCCTTCGCGCCGTTTCCGTAATACAACAGTTCTGTCGACTCCTCAATGATATTGGTCAGCATAAAGAACACCATCTCGATTCCGTGCTTTCCGCATTCATTTTTCATATTCGGCAGAAGCTGCGTCTTGATTGCTTTCAGTTCTCCTGCATCCATGGAGTTGATCTGTCCCACGCCAAATGTAACATCTCCCATAATAAACTTCTTGAAATCCTGATAGAAGATTTCCTCGGGAGATTTATCTTTCAGATTGCTGCCTGCCCGGAACATCTCCGATGCAAATTCCGGAATATCAATCCCCGCAATTCTGGCCAGTTCCTCCGCCGCAGCTTTGTCCATGGCAGTGCAGGTAGGTGACCGGAACATCAGCGTATCCGAAATAATTGCCGCGCAGAGCAATCCGGCAATCGCAGGCTCAATTTCCAGATCTTTTTCCTGATAAATCTGATACATAATCGTACCGGTGCATCCCACCGGCTGATTCCGGAAAAAGACCGGAGACATGGTTTCCAGCGATCCCAGACGATGATGATCGATAATTTCCAGAATCTGCGCCTCTTTCACATTGTCTACAGCCTGGGACACTTCATTGTGGTCCACCAGAATCAGCTGTTTTCCTCTGTTTCCGATCAGATTCCGTCTGGAAATCGTTCCCACATACTTTCCTTTTTTATTCAAAATCGGAAAATCTCTGTGACGCTGATTTTTCATTACTTCCTTGATATCATCCACAAAGTCATCCACGGTAAAGGTAACCAGATTATTTTTCTTCATCAGATATTTCACCGGAATACTCTGATTGATCAGACGCGCAGCAGTATAAGTATCATGAGGCGTGCTGATGATCACGCAGCTCCTCTCTTCCGCCAGCCGCTGAATTGTTTTTGAGACCTTTGCCCCAAGTCCCACAATAATACAGCTTGCATCCATTTCTATGGCGCAGAGCTGATCCTCCGCACGATTTCCTAGAATTACCAGATCGTCTTTTTCAATATAATTTTCCATGGTATCCGGATGGAAAGAACCGATTACTACTTTGCCTTTGATAAAATATCCGTGTTCATTTCCCACCAGCACCGTCCCATCCAGCGTCTCAGCAATACTGCGGTACTGAGTCCGTGCCGCGGACATGACATGGCTGTCATAGGCATCCATGTAGGACTCTGCAATATCACTCACCGTGATCAGACCCTGAAGGTCATTGGACGGTGACGTAATCGGCAGCGTCACCACATTGTTGTTATTCATCAGTTCCCACGCTTTTTTCACAGAAATCGAACCGGAAACGCCCGGAACCTCATGGATATCGATCTCCTTTACCTGCGTACCTGCATTCGGCAGATAACCGGGTGCACGCACACCGAACCGTTTCAGAACATACTCTGTTTCCTCATTAATCTGTCCTGCACGTCTCGCCACAAATGTCTTTCCTTTTTCTGTTCTGTTTTTAATATCTGCATAAGCAATCGCCGAACATATGGAATCCGTATCAGGATTCTTGTGTCCAATCACATATACTCTGGCATTCGATTTCATCATTCTCCTCCGATTTTGCGCTCACCGTTCGCCAATGTATGCTTTTTCACACCGGCAAACAACCTCCTTTGTTCGCTATACACATCTTATCATCATTTTTACAGCTGGTCAAAGAAAATATTTTGTGATATAATGCAGCCAACTTTAAGGATAAACGAGGTGAAAAACGATGTCAGACGAAGAAAAAGTAACAATGGATGACTATTCCGAAGAGCTGGAAGCTTCCTTCAAGAAAATCGAGGAAGGCGATATTCTCTCCGGCACCGTCATCTCTGTTGACGAAAAAGAAATTGTCCTGGATCTGAAATACTACGCAGAAGGCATTATCAAAGTGGAAGACTTCAGCCGGGAACCGGGCTTTAACGTAAAGGAAAGCGTTCATCCCGGAGATGAAGTATCCGCCACTGTTGTAAAAAAGGACGACGGTCACGGAAACATTCTTCTCTCCCGTGTGGAAGCCAATGACGTTCTTGCCTGGGAAAAACTGAACCAGTTAAAAGAGGACAAAACCGTTCTCACGGTTAAGGTAAAAGGCATTGTAAATGCCGGCGTCATCGCCTATGTGGAGGGAATCCGCGGATTTATTCCGGCTTCCAAACTCTCCCTTAGCTACGTAGAGGATCTGAATGACTATCTGAACAAAGAGATTCAGGTACAGGTCTTTGATCTGGATAAGGAAAAAGACCGTTTGATTCTCTCTGCCAGAGAGCTTCTCCGCGAAAAGGCAGAGGAAGAGCGCAAGGAGAAGATCTCCAATGTGGAAGTCGGTCTGGTCACAGAAGGTACCGTGGAAAGCCTGCAGCCCTACGGTGCATTTGTCGACCTTGGAAACGGTATTTCCGGTCTGGTTCACATTTCACAGATCAGCGGCAAACGCATCAAACATCCCTCTGCAGTTCTCGCCGTTGGTGATAAAGTGAAAGTCAAAGTAACTGCCATTAAAGACGGAAAGCTCAGTCTCTCCATGAAAGCTCTGGAAGATGTTGCCGCAGAAGAAATTCACGAGGAGGAGATCGTTCTTCCAAAAACAGAAGAACTGACCACCAGCCTGGGATCTTTGTTCGCAAAGATCAAACTGAATTGATCCTCTCTGCCTGATTCCTTCTCTGTAAAACCAAAAAAGTTCCGGGGAACATTTTCTCCTGCGTTTGACAGTGAAAAAAGTTCCCCGGATTTTTTTACTCACTTTTTACCAGTTTGTACAGCTCTTCCTCTGAAATTTCCTGTGACGGGCAGCACTCCTCTGAGCCCAGATAGTCCACAATGCCCTTCAGCAGCGTCCTTGTCTCCGGATATTGCTGACAGAACCGAAGTCCCATTCCGCTTACCATCACGACTCCTTTTCCGACTTTCGCCTCAAATAAAAGACCCATATGTTTCTTTCGTTTTGCGCTGTCAGGAACCGTCAGAATCGCTTTAATCTCTTTGGGAAGAATCAGCGGTCTTTGACTTGTCATCTGCCACCACTGCCAGTTTGTATGATTCTCTGTGGGAAATTCCCGGAAAATCGGATGCCCGGTTGAAACAATCATTCCCATGCCGCCTTCCTGATCCGGAAATGTACCGACAGACCAGAAATCAGTGGTAAACTGACCGCCGATGGAAGAAGGGAGATTCTCCGGAAGCGGCTTTGGTTCCAGATACACCCTGCCCCCTTCTCTCAGATACGCTCTTACCGACTCATCCATTGCCGATGCAATCCTTACCGTCCTTCCCTGCGGACTACAGATCTCATAGTCTTCTTTTTGTTCCATCTCTCCTGTCATGTTCTGTTCCGGATATACCCAAATGGGATATTCATTCTGATATTCACCCACAGTGACTTTCAGATTTAATCGCTCCGGTTTTTCAAACAGACTCAGATCCTGTTCCATCTCTCCGATTTTTCGAAGACCCTGGTTTTCATAGACTGCTTCCCGGAAGCAGCCTTCGGCCACGGTTTTTGTTCCCCTGCAAAGCTGCCAGAAAGCCGCCGTACAAAGTGCACTCTTTCCATAATTCGCCACCATAATCTCTGCCGATAGTTTTTCCGTATTCCAGTAGGTATACTTATCCATCAGTACCAGCGGTACCACCGGGGAAAAGAAGGCACGGAACCGTTCCGGTCGTGCAAAATCATAAGGTTTTGGGCAGAGATGGCTGTCAAGCATTCCAACCAGGGCCGTTCCCTGACCCGGGAAATCCTGCAATCCCAGCAAAGAAAGACCGCTCATGCCCTCGGTTCGAAGCACCGACTCAATCTCTTCCCGATAGGCGAGCAGAGCAATCTCCCCGGTGGCTTCCACCCATTCCTTCCACTGATTCAGCTCTCCTCTTTCTTTTGCATTTTCCCTCATAATTTCATAATTCACCGGCCGTGTAATTCCGCGAAACTTTTCAATTTCATCAAATTCCGGCAGAACTTCAAACTGGCCCACCTCGAATCCGAATACAGGTTTCCCTTCCTCCTGTATTTTTCTGACGCCTTCGTCAAAATTGGTTCTGGTATTGGGGTATTTCTGATTGATATGGCCTTCCATATTCGCACCTGCTCCCCGCAGGAATAATTCTTTGTAATTATGTGATGTATAGAAATCGCTTTTTGGATCAGTACCCCACTGTCCGTAATGTCCGTTTGAGGATCCCGCATACAATCGCGTGGAATCCAGCTCCCGTGCATAATCCAGCAGTTCCTCTTTCCTTCGTTCTCCGATCCCTTCACTCCACAGCTCATTTCCGAAGGAAAGCATGACAAAAGAAGGATGGTTTGCCAGTTTTCTCAAAATTCGGGTCAGTTCTTTTTTATAATAGGTATAACTCTCTTCGCTCTCAAACGCATTCTGATAATCCCAATGACTCAGCTCCGGCTGCATCATCATCCCCATTTTGTCAGCTGCGTCAAACGCCTCTTCCGGCGGACACCAGGAATGAAATCTCATACAGTTGACCCCGTAGGAAGCATAGGTCTGAAGAATTCCCGTCCATTTGGCTTCCTCCATGGGCGCATATCCGGTTTCCGGAAAAACAGCACAGTTTGCTTCTCCCCGAAGGAAAAACTCTCTCTGATTTAAAGTCAGTTTTTTCCTCTGATTCACTCCAAAATCACGAACACCAAACCGGACCGTCTTCGTTTCCAGACGATCACCGCCGGCCAGAACACGATAGAGAACTCCCTCTCCCTCGTCCCATCGCTTCACTTCCTTTTTCAACGGAATTTGGGAAATCAGAACAGTTTTTCGTTCTCCTTTTTGAAGAGCAACCCGGATGGTTTCCTTTTTCTCAAAAGCTTCGCTTTCAAGAAAAATTTCACCGTCATAATTTTCTCCCGCATCAATTACCAGACGAACCTGCACTGTTCCACCTTTCGGATAGATCTGTACTTCATCAAGAAAGACCTGATTTTCCTGGCGTATCCGGATATATCCCAACATTCCGTTCCAGTTTGTCTGAGTTTCGTCGGTGGCCGCAGAAGAAGTCAGAATTCCGAGTTTCGGCAGTTCCGGATAACTGTTGTCGGAAGTCACTTCAAATTCTGTTTCCTCTTTTCCTTCCAGAAATGCCTCTTTCAGGCAATCGGTGACCTCAAACACATAGGGCGTAGACAGGGTACCCTTTCCCATTTCCTTAATTTCCCTGCCGTTTCCTTTCAGTGACAGACAGCGCGCACGCTCCACTTCAAAAAAGCTTCGTTTTTCCTGTTTGATCTCTTTCAGAGAAATTTTCCTGCTCAGTCTGACAGCACCCTGAAAGGTATGCTTTCTGGTAAGCCGGTTTTCCAGCCCTTCCTCTTCCTGCTCTCCGATTCCGTTGGTATCCAGAGTTCCGGGAAATACCGCATCATACCGGCTTCCGTCAGGCATCCATACATTCCATGTTCCCGCTAAATTCATAGTTACCTCGATTTCCAAGTTTCATTCTTTCCAAAAAGACGGAAAACTTTCTTTGTTTACAATACACTGACAGTTCTGATGCAGTTTCAGCAGAGAAACCGGCACTTTTGTTGTAATTACATCGTTCAGGTAGTATTCCAGACCCTTTTCCTTTTCTTTGCCGTCTGCCAGCAGCAGAATCTTCTGCCCTCTAAACAGGTCTTCCATTCCAAGCGTAAGGCCTCCAACAACCTTTTTATCGGTATGGCTGAGAAGCTCATGAGTTTTCGTCTTATCGTCCAGCAGAATTGCATGGGCCGGTCCGATCAGTTCCTCCGCAGGCTCATTCAGACCCAAATGTCCGTTCATGCCGATGCCGAGTATCACCAGATCTACCTGCGGTAGATTCTGATATGCCTCTTCGATTCTCTTGCACTCCGCTTCCTCTTCTTTTGCATTCATGGCAAAATGAAGATACTGATTTTCATCGATCCCCAGCGGCTCCAGAATTTCTTTGCGGATAAAATATTCGCAGGTGGCCTCGTTCTCTCCGTCCAGGCCTGCCCACTCGTCCAGCTTCACAATAGTAAGACGGCTGACATCCATTTGGTTTTCTTTGACTTTCTCTGCCAGCATACGATAAGCCAGGAGAGGAGAATGGCCTGTTGCGATGACGATCGCTGCCTCCGGATTCTTCTCGATGACCTCATAAATCACTTCTGCCGCTTCCCGGCTCATTTCCTCATAATTGTCTTTTATTAACACATTTTTTCTCATAACCTGTTTCTTCCTTTCGCACCTTTTTGATCTGCCATACCCGTTTTCTCTGCTCACCTGCATCAAAAAAGGCTGCCATCAAAACAGAAAATATTCCATTTTGTGACAGCCTTTCGCTTTTACCAGCTCATTTCCGGCAAAATTTCTTTCTCACGCTCAAACATTTCGTCAATCAGTGCTACTGCATTGTTGTAATTTGAAATCGTAGGATCCAGCAACATTGCCTGAAGAAGTTTATTTTTGGAATGCTCTGTATATGCCTCGATCAGCAGCTGATGAATTGCACCCTGCTGATTGATCATTGCAGTGACAGCCGGCGGAAGCGCCGGAACATCCATCAGATGAATTCCCTCTGCATCCAGCATACACGGACCTTCCACACACATATTCTCAAGAATTCCGGGGATCTGTCCCTTGTTCAGCTGGTTCAGAGACGGAATATAACGATGAAGGTCAAAGGCAATCGCCTCGATGATCGGAATTCCGTACTCATGGGATCTCTTCAGTCCCTCCTCGCCAATTACAAAGCACTTCTTATATTCCTCATCTTTATCCTTGTCAACTTCCGAAAAAGCAATTCCTGTAGGGTTGGAACAGAAATCATAGACAAATCTTGGGGTCTTTTTGGTCTCCCACGGTTTTTCCTTTACCGGATCAAAGAAATACTGAATCTTGGTGCTTGCAAGGAATTCATCACTCCATGCAATATATTCGCCGATATGGTTTGTTCCCGGATACGGATACAGACCGTAGGTTCTCAGCATAATTCTGGAAAGTCCCACTTCATCCCAGTTTGCCAGCCAATGGCTCTGCTGTTCCTTTTCGCGGAAAAGCGGATACAAATCCTCTCCTGTCTCTTTATCCTTAATCGAAGTCAGCCATCCGAAATGATTCAGTCCGTAGCCAACCACTTCCAGTTCTTCCGGTTTTCTCTCCAGCACCTTTGCAACCTGATCAACACCCATCTCAAAGCCGTGACATACGCCAACCGCATGAATTTTTGTCAGCTTCAGCACTGCCTCAACCAGCTTTGCTTCCGGATTGGTATAATTGATCAGCCATGCCTCCGGACAGATCTCTTCCATTCTGTGTGCAATGTGAAGGGTCGGTCCGAGATTTCTCAGCGCATGGAACATTCCGCCGGGACCTCCGTTTTCTCCGTATACCTGACGGAATCCGTATCTTCTCGGAATATGGAAATCCATGGACCAGTAATGGTAACGGTCTACTTCAATTGCGGAGACAACAAAGTCTGCGCCGCAGAGCGCTTCGTCCAAATCTGTAGTTGCAGAGAGTTTCAATGTTCTTCCGGAGTATTCAACTGCTCTCTTCGCATATTCATGACTAACTTCCAGCGCATGCTGATCGATGTCCATCAGACATACCTCCAGAGGAAGTGAGTTAATCAGATCGCTCAGAAGAATATCTGACAATGTGGCAGGACAAAAAGAACAGCTTCCCGCTCCTACCATAACTATTTTTAACTTATCGTATTTTTTCATAGTGCTTCTTTCCTTTCCAGACTGCGGTAATTCTTTGCCCTCGCAGTAAAATCACAGGGTAATGAATTTGATACCGCCTCATCTTTATAAAACAGCATATTTGCTCCTACCAATGCGGAATTCTTGTTTCCGCAGGCCGGCAGCATTTCAAACGGATTCAGAAAATCTTCTTTTCCGCAGCAGTCTTCCATAACAGCATCCCGAATTAAAGAAAAATATTTTTTCGAAAATCCTCCCGCCAGAATTATCGTATCCGGTTTGAATACAATATTCAGACTCCAGATTCCATTTTTCATATCTTTCAGGATTCTTTCCAGCAACTCCGATGCCGGTTTTTCCTGATCGCAGGCCTTTTCGTATACCTCATCGAAATCCCGGTATCCGGCCAGCTGCGCTCTTTCATTGATTGCTTTGCCCGAACAGAGACTCTCAAAGCATCCCCTGTGACCGCAATAGCATTCCGGTCCGTCGGATGCAACGATGATATGTCCCATTTCCGGATGATATTTTCCGCCCCGGTACAGTTCCCCTTCCTGCCAGAAAGCCACACCGATCCCTGTGCCAAGCGTAATCATCAGTACTCTTTGCTCTTTTTGATTTCTCTGGAAAATTTCTCCAAGAAGCGCTCCGTTGGCATCGTTTTCCAGCCTTACTTCCAGTCCCGTTTTCCGGGAAAGATCCTTTACGATCGGAAATCCCATCCACCCCGCTAGTGTATAAGGATTTTCCACAATTCCTGTTTCTATATTCACCGGTCCTGCACAGGAAACTCCGATTCCTCTTAAATTTTTCAGCTGCATACCGGCCTGACTGCACAAATCTGACAGAATATCTGCCACCTTGTCCATTGCTTCTTCTCCGCTCTGATGGTCCGCATCCGTCGGAAAACACTGATCCGCAAGCACATTTCCCAAGTCATCTACAATTCCGACATGAATTTTTGTTCCGCCTATATCGACTGCACCTATTACTTTTTCCACCATAACGTTATTTCTACCTTTATTCTTAATCTGTCGAACTGATTACAGAATCGTATCCCACAGCTTATTGGAAGCCATCAATGCACTTCCGATTACTCCCGTATATTCCGTATGGCAGCCCTGAAGAATCACCTCTGACAGAGTCATCGACTGAACTGCGTCGCGAATCGCCGCCACCAGCCGTTCTCCTCCATTTAAGATCAGCTGTCCTCCGACCACAATATGAGGAATATCCAGAGTATTGACCAGGTTGGAGATAAAAGGACAAAGGAGATTTACCACATATCCGATCATCTCATCACTGACACGGCCGCTGATGCGATAATCTGCAAACCGTTCACATAACGCTCCATGGGAGATATGTTCCTCCAGCCATCCGGTCTTTTTGCGGGATACCGTTCCCGTCATATCCTGCAGGGAATAACCAATTTCCCCGCACATATTTCTGCTTCCGTGACGAAGCTCTCCATCCAGAATAATTCCGGCTCCGATACCGGAACCGATCGAAATATAAATCATATCCGACGTATTCTGGTTGATTCGTCTGACATAATATTCGCCTACCGCGCAGGCGTTGACATCATTTTCCATGAACACTGGTTTCTCAAAGCGTCTTTCCAGACTCTCCATCTGCTCCGAAATATTTCTCGGTTCCATGACACCCACATAGGGAGCAAAATTTACAATTCTCTCTTCGGGGTTCACTGCCCCCGGAATTCCAAGTCCGATTCCCATATAATCCAGATTTTCTCTTTTCAGCATCGTCTCAATCTTTTCAATACTTTTACAAAGTACCAAAAAGAAATCTTCTCCCAGATTAGACGGAATCTTAGCGGTTGTCTGAAAACGGATTTCTCCGTCCAAATTGACCAGTCCTACCTGCAGGTTGTTGCCCTCAAATTCCACGCCTATTGAAAGCATCACATCCGGATTAAAAGACATCATCACCGGACTTCTGCCCACTGAGCCATTCCTCTTTTCTCCCATACGGAGAATTCCCTTTGCAACAAACTCATTTACGATGGCCATAATCGACGGCCCGCTCATGCCGGTCAGCTCAGACAGCTCCACCCTGGTAATCTCTCTTCGCTCTCTTGCTATGTCAAAGACGATTTTTCGGTTCATTTGCTTCATATCGGTTGAAACCATTGCTCTCATATTTCATCTTCTCCTGGTAATCAGGAGGGAGGCAGCTCCCTCCTGGATTTTTTTACCATTATTATAGCAAGATTATTCCTCAATGCCTAATTTTTTTAGATTTTCTTCGTATTTTGTCTGCTGATAAGAGAGCAGTTTCTCCCATCCAAGGCTATCTCTCTGTTCAAAGAAGTCAGACAGAATCGCATCAAACTCTTCATCGCTGGCTGCGGTGATCAGTTTCGGCAGCGTAGATCCCCACAAAAGGTCGATATCCTGTTTGATCTCGCTCTCTTCCGTTCCGGAATCCGGATCCAGGTTGGAATACTGAGAACCGCTGACAACGTAATCAACACCCCACTTATACATCTGTTCCAGGAATGGCTGCGGATCCGGAGCCCAGTTGTTTGCAGATACCGGGTCACCCAGCATCCACAGAGGATCCATACCGGTCAGTCTGTTAAATGCATCGTAATCACTGTCATACAGTTCCTGGTATTCTTCTGTGTAATGCGGTGTTCCGTCCTCGTCTACCACACAGCTCTTTCCTTCTTCACCATACATCGCATCCTGTGTTCCCTCTTTGCTGATCCAGTAAGTCATAAACTCAATGGCTCTCTCCGGATCCTTACAGTTCTTTGTAATACAGGTTACTGTCCAGCCGCCGATGCCGGAGCCTTCCAGTGCAGGATCATTGCCGCTGTTCGGACCCTGAATTGCAATGTATGCGGAATTCGGATCTTCATCGTAAAGCATCTGCTGCTCAGCGGTAAAGTCACAGTTCTGATACAATAAGGAGAAGACACGTCCCTGAGCGATCTCTTCCTCTACCTGCTGTCTGCTGTCTGTAAATACATTGGAAGCGATGAGTCCCATCTCATTTGCCTTGCGGAATGTCTTCAGCCAGGTCTGGTAATTCTCATCTTCTCTTCTGTCATAAAGCTTTCCGTCAATCGTCTTCGGGATTCCAAGGTAATCCATCAGATAACGATCAAGGGAATAGTTTCCGGTATCGCTGAAATCATGCAGTGCAATCGGAATAAAGCCTTCGATCTGATCTCCGTACATATCCTCGGCTGCCTGCAGTGCGTTCAGGAAGTTCTCCGGTGTTGACATATCCGGACATCCGAGTGCTTCGTAATAGTCATTCTTTACGTTAAAGGTCTGATAAATATTGATTTTTGTCAGTTCATCGTACTGCTCCGGTGAAATCGAAGCATTTGGATAACCGTAGGTTTTTCCATCCGCCTGTGCAAACCAGCTCATTGTCTGTTCGGAAGTAACTTCATAGAAATACGGATCGTATTTGTCAGCCAGATCATTCAGCGGATAAAGCAATCCTGCATCCACCATCTGTTTTACCAGCGGATCGGCTGCTTCCAGAGTGATTACATCCGGCAGTGTATTTCCGGCGATCATGGTGTTCATTTTCTCACTCTCACTTCCGGACGGAACAATAAAATTGATCTTTACGCCGGTTTTTGACTCCATATACTGAGAGAATTCTCCCTCATCCCACCAGCTTCCGTACCAGGAATAGTTTACATACCAGTCCAGCGTGATCGGATCGGTATCGTCCTTCCATGCCGGCTCTCCTTCTTTCGCCTCTGTCTTTGCAGCGGGCAGATCACTTGCGCTCGTTTTGGAATCACCTCCACAGCCGGTGAGCATGGAAGCGGAGAGCGCCAGGCACATCATAAATGCAACTGCTTTTTTCATATGTTTCTCCTTTCGTGTCTGTTTCACAGACCTCCTTATGATATATTTATATGAATCAGCCCTTCACGGAACCGACCATAATTCCCTGTACAAAATACTTCTGCAGGAACGGATATACGCACACAATCGGGAATGTGGTTACCACCATGGTTGCGTACTTGACTGTTGTAGACGTTACCATGGAACTTCTGACCGATGCCGGCATATTTGCCGTAATTCTGGTGGAAGAACTTTCAGAAATTACCTTATAAAGGAAAGTCTGAATCGGCACCAGATACTGTTTGTTGGTGATATAGATAACACCTGTGAAATAATCATTCCACTGACCAACACCATTGAACAGTGCGATCGTCGCGATAACCGGTGTGGAAACCGGAAGAATAATCCTAAGGAAAATCACAAAATCATTGGTACCGTCAATCTTTGCGGATTCCTCCAGCTCTGCCGGTATATTTCGGAAAAAGGTCATAAAAATAATCGCATTATAGAAACTGAATAAACTTGGAATAATATACACCCAGAAACTGTCCAGCATTCCAAGACTCTTGATTACCAGGAAATAAGGGATCAGACCGCCGGAGAAGAACATGGTAATGACTCCCAGCATCATAAAAATCTTTCTTCCCACAAGGTAGGTTTTTGACAGTCCATAGGCAACCATCGCGGTAAAGAATACGCTGGTAACCGTACCGATCACGGTTTTTAAGATTGTAATTCCGAACGCGGTGAAAATCTCACTGCTCTCAAACACTGCCGTATAGTTTTTGATGCAGAATTTTCTCGGCCACCAGTAGATTCCGCCTTTTAACACCTCGGTTCCTTCACTCAAGGAGTTGACAATGACATACCAGACCGGATACACCATACAGAAGCAGATCACAATCATAACCAGAGCATTCACTACATCAAATGTTTTTATTTTTTTGAGTTTTTTTGTATTCATTTCTCTATCCTCGCTTAAAACAGGGAACTGCCTTCCAGTTTCTCTGTCACTTTATTCGCTACCACCAGAAGCACCAGTGAAATAACAGACCGGAACAGACCGATTGCCGTTGCGTAAGAATAACTTCCGTTTCCAATACCGATTTTGTAAACGAACATATCAATTACGTTACTTGCCGAATCGTTCAGAGAATTGTGCAGTACGAAGATCTGATCGAAGTTGGATCCCATAATGCCGCCAACCTGCAGAATAAACAGAATTGCAATCGTGCTTGTAATCTCAGGAAGTGTAATGTACCACAGGCGCTGCATACGTTTCGCTCCATCAATCTCCGCCGCTTCGTACAGTGTCGGATCAATGCCCGAGATTGCTGCCAGATAGATGATGGCACCCCAGCCAAGTTCCTTCCAGATATCCGAGATCACCGCGATACCCCAGAAATATTGAGGTGAAGCCAGAAGATTCACTCCCTCATCCAAAAGTCCGACTGCGTTTAAAATCTTGACGATCACACCGGTGTCGGACAGCCAGGTGATCATGATGCCTCCCAGGACAACCCAGGAGAGGAAATGCGGCAGATACGACAGCGTCTGAACGACTCTTTTAAAGCGGATGTTTTTGATCTCATTCAAAAACAGGGCAAAAATAATCGGTGCCGTAAATCCGAATACCAGTTTCAGAAGGCTGATTCCCAATGTGTTTTTCATGATCTCTGAAAACGAACGATCATTAAACAGCTTGGTGAACCACTTCAGGCCTACCCATTCACTGGTGCCAAGTGCGTCTGTGATGCGGTAATTCTGAAATGCAATCTGACATCCGTACATAGGGAAGTAGCAGAATACCAGAAGCCAAATAATGCCCGGAATTACCATCATCAATAAAAACTTTTGTTTTTTGATCCGTGCCCACAGGTCACTTTTCTTTCCTTTCATTAAACTCTTTTCCTTTCTTTTTCGTTCATTAATTTATTCATTTAATTATTGATTTGATTATATAATATTGCCGATTTTAAGTCAATGCATTTTCATTTTTTCGTCCTTTTTTACATTTTCTCATGTCTGTTTTTATCTATTTTCACTCATTGACATCGTTTTTTTCCCATGCTATGTTAGTCTTGCATAATATATAATAATTCATTTAATAATTGATTTAAGGAGGAAACGCAAACAATGCTTGGACAAAAATATAGAAAGCAGTTGCTTGAGCAAATGACACTGCGCGAAAAAGCCGCCGAAATGTCACAACTCTGGGGAGAAAATCCGGACGGCACTCTGATGGGGCTTCGCCGCGGTTTCCAGAAATCAACTCATCTGATGGATAATGCCGGATCTTTTCTCGGCTTTAACGGTGCCGAACTCGTTCTGGAAGCTCAGCGCCTTCATATGGAAGCAAGTGCACATCATATTCCGCTTCTTTTTATGACGGATGTGATTCATGGTTACAAAACCATATTTCCCTCTGTACTGGGAATCGGAACTACATGGGATCCTGATCTTGCAGAAGAAATGGCTTCCGTTGCCGCCGCGGAAGCATCTGTCAGCGGTGTCCATGTTACCTTCTCTCCCATGGCAGATCTTGTGCGGGATGCGCGCTGGGGAAGGGTAACCGAGAGCACAGGAGAAGATCCTTATCTGAACAGTCTCTTTACCGCAGCTTTCACAAAAGGTTATCAGGGTGACGGAATTGACAAACCTTTCCATATCGCAAGCTGTGTGAAACATTTTGCAGGTTACGGTGCAGCGGAAGGCGGAAGGGATTATGACAGTACCCAGATCGGAGATTATCAGTTCTACAATGACTATCTCCCTGCTTTTCAGTCAGCGATTGACGCCGGCTGCGAACTGGTAATGCCCGGATTTAACGCGCTGAACGGAATGCCCTGTACCTGCAACAAGAACCTCCTTTCTGATGTTCTGCGGAAATATCTGCAGTTTAAGGGGATTGTCATCAGCGACTGTACCGCAATCTGGGAACTGGTTCCCCACGGCGTCTGTGCCGATAATGCGGAGGCGGCAGAGCGCTCTCTCAATGCCGGCATTGACATTGAAATGGTTTCCTCTACCTTCTATGAGAATCTCGAGGCTCTTGTAGAGCGCGGTGATGTCACAATGGAACAGATTGACGAAGCGGTAGAGAGAATTCTTCTCTTAAAAGACAAGATGGGACTTTTTGAAAATCCCTATAAAGATACGGATCCGGAGAAAGAAAAAGAACTTCATCTGTGTGCCGCTCACCGGGCACTGGCCAGAAAAGCGGTTGCCGAGTCAGCCGTTCTTCTGAAAAATCAGAATCAGGTTCTTCCTCTTAAAAAAGGAGAAAAAATTGCTCTGATCGGTCCGCTCTCAGACAGCAGAGAATTAATCGATGTCTGGGGACTGGTAAACGGAGAAGAAAAAGATTGTGTTACCATACGGGAAGGTCTTTCCGACCAGAACATTATCTGCGTACCGGGATGCCATCAATGGAATTTAAGAGAAATGGATGCTGTTCACCCTTCCGATGAAGCCCTGATCGCAGAAGCCCTTCAGGCCGCAGAAACCTGTGACAAGATCGTCCTGGCTCTTGGCGAACATCCCTCCATGAGCTCTGAAGCCGGAAGCCGTTCCGACCTTTCCCTCCCTGCAAATCAAATGGAACTGCTCCACGCACTGTACCGTACCGGAAAGCCGATTATCACCATTCTCATCAGCGGAAGACCTCTCGTTCTGGGAGAGATTGCAGAACATTCCGATGCAGTATTGATGGCATGGTTTCCGGGAACAGAAGGCGGAAACGGCATCGCTGATCTTCTGACCGGACAGTGTTCTCCCTCCGGAAGACTGACAATGAGTATGCCCCGTGCCACCGGACAGGCTCCCATTTACTACAACCATCTTCCTACCGGAAGGCCAAATGATGCTGACAAATACGAAAGCTTCAAAAACGGCTATATTGACATTTATCCGGGACCGTTGTATCCCTTTGGCTACGGACTTACTTATACCACTTTTGACTATTCACCGGTTTCTCTGTCCGCCGATCAGGTGTCCGCTGCGGATGATTCCTCTGAGGAACCGCTTCTTTTGGCAAGCATTACTCTGACCAATACCGGAACCTGCGAGGGAACCGAAACCGTTCAGCTGTATATTCAGGATGTTGCCGGCACTTACTCCAGACCGGTGCGCATGCTCAAAGATTTCCGCAAGGTGACACTGCAGCCAAAAGAAAGCACCGTTGTCTCCTTCTCTGTCACCCCGGATATGCTGAAATACTATATTCCCGGCAAAGGACTGACTCTGGAAAAAGGCTTGTTCCGTGTCTTCATCGGCTCCGATGCCAATACAACAAACGGAAAAGAATTTACATTAAACAGGAAGTGAAAAATATGACATCTGAGAAAGAAAAAAACTTTGATACAACAATCCGTGTATGGATGACCTCCGAGTCCCATCCCGGTTCTATGGAATGGTATCAGAAGGATTTTCCTGTGCAAAACACTTTGCGGCCTTTCCCTTCAATAAAAGCCTCTTCCCATTCGGAAGAGGCCAAACTTCCCGCTATTTGCATTGATCCGGATACTGCATATCAGGAAATCCTTGGTTTCGGCACCTCTCTGGAGGAATCTACCATCTATAATCTCTCCAAAATGAGTCCGGAAACCAAAGAAGAAGTCATTCGAAAACTGATTAATCCCAAAGACGGGGCCGGTATGACTCTTTTTCGTCTTACCATAGGAACTGCGGATTTCACCGCACAGAAATTCTATACTTATTATGATACGGTTCCGGATAAAAATCCGGACTGGGACAATCTGACAGGAAAAGGCTTTTCCATCTGTAAAGATCACGAATATCACATCATCGACACAGTTCTGCAGTTGCTGCGTATTGCAAAAGAACTGGGCGTTGACCATGAAATCCGTTTCTTTAGTTCTCCCTGGTCACCTCCGGGTTGGATGAAACTGCCGACCGAAGAGAGCCGCAGTTATCCTGACAACGAACTTCTGTTGAAAGGCGGAGCTCTGGACAGTGCTTTTCTGGAAGATCTGGCAGTTTACTATGTCCGCTATCTGGAAGAATACGCAAAACTTGGCATTCCGATCTATGCTATAACCCTACAGAATGAACCGTATCTGGAAATTGATTACCCCAGCTGTCTTATGACACCCACTCAGCAGGCCATGCTCGCTCACCTGTTAAAAAAGAAAATCAATGACAGCGCTATCCTGCAGCAGTATCACGTCCATCCTCTGCTTTGGGGCTTTGACCATAATTTCTATGACGGCTGGAACTATGTAAATGAAATTTCCAATACTCCGGAATGGAACGATATTGATGGAGTCGCATTTCATCCTTACGGAGGCGACGCAGCAGATATGGGAGCCATTGCAGACACCTTCAACAAAAAAGTTTATCTCACCGAGCGTGCCATCTGGGGCACGGAAGGTGCCTCGGAACTGATCACCTGGCTTCGCAATCAATCCTGCAGCTATAATTCCTGGGTTACCATGCTTGACAGCAAAGTCGAAACCCATCAGTGGGTCGGAACGCCCGGTCCCACCATGATAATTCAGGATGCTGATTTTCCCGATCAATATCACATGCTCCCTGAATTTTATATCATGGGACAGTTCGCACGCTTCATCCGACCGGGATACCGCAGAATTGCTTCCGACGCCGGTCCTCTGCACACGTCCAATGCTGCTTTTCTTTCTCCCGACGGACAGACTGTTGTTCTGGTTGCCGTCAATGACAGCCGGGAAGAATGCAGTTTCCGATTTCTCTGTGAAACGCAGGAATTTACAGTTCAAATTCCCGCAAATACGGTTGCAACTTACCTATTGAAAAGAGTATCCTGACGATACAGGATCAGAAATGGAGGCAATCAATGCATTTATGGACTGACAGTTCTCTTAGCACGGTATGGAAATACAGCACAGAACCACAGGAATTTCAGACCGGCTATCAGCTTCATATGGTCAGAAACAGTTTTTCGTCTTATCAGATTCTTCTAAAAGACAAAACAGATTTTACCATCCGTTCCGTAAAAGCGGATGGGTTTGACCCTGACAGCGGAATTTCATTGCGCTGTCAATTTCAGGAAACCATTGATTTTCGTCATGATTCCTACCCGGATCCCCTTTCCAACGAGCCTTCCATCGAAGTAGCTTCCGGGGAAATTCAGAGCATCTGGGTCACTGTTTATGTAGACTCCGATGTTTTGCCTGGTCTGTACCAGGGACAGATACGGATCGAAGCCGGTGAGGAAGAGTACGTTTCCGATCTGGAAATCAAGCTTTATTCTCCGGTTCTCCCTTCCGGAAAAGAAGCAGCTTTTTCCACAGAATATTGGATGAACACAACGAATTTCTGGTTCCGGTATCCCGACCCCGGGCAGCTGGATTTTCTGAACTACTATTATGGCTGTGAAAAATACAGCAGCACCTGGTGGGAAATCAATCGTTCCATCGCGGAACATATGAAGGAAAACCGGATTAATGTCCTGTTTGTGCGCACGCATGATCTTCTGCTGGACGGAGGAACAACACTGGATGAAAACGGAACCTATCACTTCTGCTGGGATCTTTTCGACAAATGGGTGGATTTCTTTGACCGGTATGCCGAAATTAAATTCCTTGCCGGATATCATCTGGTAGTCCAGACAGAAGGAAAAAAAATATATCTGATTGACCGGGTTGATGAAAAACCGGTTATCTCCACTTCCGAAATCGGCAGCCCCAAAACCGAAAACTGGCTAAAACAGTTTTTGCCGGCACTTTTCAATCATCTGACAGAACGAGAAGATCAGCATCGCTGGCTGCAGCATATCGAGGATGAGCCTTCTGAATCGGATTCCTGGCGGTACGCAAGGGAGTATGTCCGGAACTATATGCCCGGTATCCGATGCATGGATGCCATTGACAATCAGCAGCCTATGCCGTCACTTCAACAGGAAATGGATCTCTGGATTCCCCGCGTTGACGTCTATGAACAGAACCGGGATTTTTACGATTACCGTCTGTCCCAGGGAGATGCCAGATGGACATATAACTGCTGCGAACCTCATTACCAGAATTATGCCAACAAATTTCTGGGGTGGCCTCTTTTGCACAACCGAATTCTCCCGTGGGGTTGTTTTGTCAATCATTTCAACGGTTTTCTCCACTGGGGCTATAATTTCTGGGATCCCAAAGATCCCTGGTTCGGCCTGAATCCGGATGCCGTCATAAAAGGAGACGGCTACATCGTATATCCCGATCCCAAACACAGCGGGATTAAGAATTCCATCCGCATGATTTCCACCAGAGACGGAGCACAGGATTTTGAACTTCTCTCCTTATTGGCAAAAAAAGACCCTTCTGCAGCATTTTGTCTTGCCCGAAAGGTAATTTTACGCTTTAATGATTTTAACTGGGATACCTCTCATTTTGAAGAGATCCGAATGGAACTTTTAGAAGCACTGGAAAACAGCAGCGTTTAAAAAACGCTGCTGTAAAAAATCAAATGAAAGAAAGGAAACTATTATGGAACCAATCAGTACCAGAGATCGGGAGATTCTGCGTGAGCTGGCAGAAAAACAGCTTTCCTATGCCAATTCTCCCGAGAATGAAATCATATTGAAAAAATGGGATGCGCTGGCCAACGGCAGACGTGATACCCCTACTGTCCGCTTGCTGTTTTCCAATTTCACCCACGAAGTCATCACTCCCCGCATGCGCTGTACCGGCAAGGCCGCACGCTCTCTGGAGTACGATCTTCTTGGCATGCTCACCGGGCGGGAGCTTTTTCACGACGATACGCCGATTTCTCCCACCTTCGATATCTGCTGGAACACCTGGGTATCTCCCTTTGGCATTACTCCGAAAACAACACGGGCGAAAGGTGAAAATGCCATGGGATTTCATATTGATCCTGTCATTGAAGATCTGGAAACCCAGCTCGATCAGTTAAAAGGCGGCAATTTCGGCGTTGACCGGGAAAGTACAAAACAGCGCATTGATCTTGCTCTGGATGTTTTTGGAGACCTTCTTCCGGTTCGCATGATCACTCCGAGCCTTCCGGGTGCTCTGACCAATCCTCTGGTGGCACTGATGGGAATGGAAAACTACTATATTTCCATGTATGACTGTCCGGATGAACTTCACGAAGCCATGGATCTTGCCACCTCTGTTTACGAATCCTATTACGATTTTCTGGAAAAGGAAAAACTGCTCCTTCCCACCTGCGGGATCAGTCCTGTCAGTCAGGAAAGCTTTGCCTTTAACAGCGAACTTCCCACGGATCACGTGACGCGCACCACGGAATGCTGGGGATTCATGGAAGCCCAGGAAGCCACCGCCGTTTCACCGGAATGTTTCGGTGAATTTGTATTTCCCTATCAGGATCGTCTTGCAAAACGATTCGGTCTGCTTTCCTACGGCTGCTGTGAACGGGTAGATGCCATCTGGCCCGATTATCTGTCCAAATGGAAGAATCTGAGAAAACTATCCGTCTCTCCCTTTAACAATGAAAATCAGGTAGGCGAATATCTCCGCGGCACCAATGTGGTTTACTACAGCAAACCCCGTGCCGAATTTGTGACCAATCCGGGACCTCTCGATGAAGATGCCCTGCGGACCTATTTCAAAGGCGTCTGTCAGGCCGCCAGTGGCTGTCTGTTTGAGATGGCACAGCGGGAGGTGGGCACAATCTTCGGAGATTATGCCCGTGGCCGCCGTTATGTAGAGATTGCAAAAGAATGCATTGAGGAATACTGGAAACCCTGACAGATAAAAATTTTACAGGGATTCTATTTCCTCCCTGGCAATCTGATTCCAGACAACCAGGTTCTGCAGATTGTATTTTACTGTACTGATATCTTTCAGAAGGAGTTCGCAAGGAGTCTGTGTCTCCCTGCATGCGTGCAGAAGAGTACGGATTTCTTTGCGAACCACATCCGGTTCGGAAGCTGCATACAGCAGATTCGCCGGATTCGGTTTTGCGGAAATTACATAGTCTTTTCCGATTGCCTCTGCGGCAATGTGAATATCCGCCCACGGAGTAATCGAAATCTTGCGCAGGTTCGGAATTTTCCGAAGGATGTCAATCTTTCTGTCCAGCGGTTCACAGCAGCCGTAATAAACCATTCCAAACGGCCGCAGCGCCTCGATTGCATAGTCAATTTCAAATTCCTCGTGCATAGTCGGTGAAACCGTTGCCAGAATCTGAGCCAGACCTCTGCCCCATACATTGGAGGCTTTTACATGCTCGTAATCGATCGGGTTCTTCTGAAGATCCCTGGATGCAGCTGCCGAACAATGACAGTAAGTACTGTCCGGATTCAACAGATTCTGCTCCTCATACTGACGAATCATATCGATGAAAATATCGGTCAGTCTCCGAACCAGTGCATGCATCAGTTCCGGTTCGTCAATCAGATTGTATAACAAATCATCCACGCTCATAAAAGTTGCGATGGTATCCCACGCTTTGTGTCCGATTCCGTAACCCGTTTCCTCTCCGGTCAGTTTTACCGGAAGAATATCCGCAATCGCTTCACTGATCTTGTAAAAACGGCGCAGAGAATCCTCTTTATCGTATGTCACAATATCATTCTCCAGTTTTTCCACATCCTCGATGGAATGGAACTGATTGACATATTTATGGGAAACAACACTGTTGGCATCGTCATTGGAAAGAATCTCCTCTTTGACATCTACTCCGATCCCTGTGTGATGTACCGTCTTTACAACCGGGAAATACGGTTTTATCAGCATATCTCCCGGAAAATATTTATGCTGAAAAAGAGTCTGTCTCAGATATTCCTCCACCTGGCGGAATTCCGGATCTTCACACTGCAGCGTAAGAGATCCGTCCACATTGAGCTCATGCCACGGGATTTCGTCAAGCAGAACGATCGGTCTTTGCGGATGAAGATCATTCACACTGGCATGCAGTTCCCATACCCGATCCAGTTCGTTTTGATGCGCAATTTGCGCATATTGATTCGCCAGATTTCGCAATATTTTTATATCATGATTCATACGAATTTACCTCCTGATGAGTGTTCATCTTAATTATAATTCAATATCAAAAAAAGGAGTAGGAAAAAACTTGCCAAAAAGCGGCAGTTTCTTGCTAAATTCATGAATATCGAAAATTATCGTCATTATGGTTATTATAAAACGCCTTCCCCCATGGCGGAAAAGAGTCTTCTGGTCTCAGACGGTATGGGCTATACCGCTGAACCGGATTTTCGGATTGACCGGAAATCCTTTCACAATTATCTTGCTTTTTATATTCATAAAGGGACTTTCTATATAGAACAGTACGGAAAGAAATACGTCTTTCATCAGGGCGAAGGGGCACTGATGGATCTCCATCAGCCCCACGTATATTATTCCGATCCGGAAGATACAGCCCATCTCCTCTGGTTTCATTTTCGCGGTGCCGGCACAGAAAATCTGATGGAAATGCTTGAACAGACCGGGGATCTTCCTTTTTCTTTTGTCTCCTCCAAAATGGAAGAACCGTTTGAAAAGGCTTTTCTTCTTACTATGGAAACGGCCTCTGAAGCGGCTCTTTCCGGACATCTGTACGGCATTTTAATGGAAATGCTCCGGTCCTATGATTTTTGTGAAAAAGAAAATGCTGCACTTCCAGAGGAAATGCAGCATGCTATTTCGCTTATGCAGTCTCATATTCATACCAATCTCACACTGGAATACATCAGCAGAAAGATTGGCATGAGTAAATATCATTTTAGTCACACTTTCAAAAAATGGTTCGGCATTTCACCCAAGCAGTACTACAACAATCTCAAAATGGAAGCCGCACGCCGTCTTTTGGAAGAAACACAGGAAAACATCCCGGAAATTTCTTTGAAGCTTGGATATACCGATCCGGAATACTTTCGGAAAGCATTCAAAAATCATTACGGCGTCTCTCCGTCCAAATACCGCCGTTAATCCATTGCCGCATGCCGTCCGAAACATTTTTTTATAACGGCATCACAGCCACAAAACAATACATCACAACAAAATGACAGATACTTCCTCCCATTACAAACAGATGAAAGATTTCATGGGTTCCAAACTTTTTGTGTTTTGCATTAAAAGCCGGAAGCTTCAAAGAATAAATCACTCCGCCGATGGTGTAGATGATGCCTCCTGCCAGAAGCCAACCAAAAGCAGGTCTGGAAAGAGCTTCAAACAAAGGCTTAAACGCCAGAACACACAGCCATCCCATTGCAATATACAATACGGAGGAAAACCATCTCGGACAATTGATCCAGAATGCTTTGATCAGAATTCCGCCGATTGCCGCAGCCCAGACAAGCGCGCAAAGAGTGATTCCAACTTTTCCATGAAGTGCAATCAGACAAATCGGCGTGTAGCTTCCTGCAATCAGCACAGAAATCATCATATGATCCAGTTTTTTCAATCGCTTATTTACTTTTGCATTTACATCAAAAGTATGGTACATGGTACTTGCTCCATACAGCAGAATCATGCTCAGCATAAAAACTGCCATGGCAATGATATGAAGGTGATCCGGTTCTCTGGCAGCCTTTAACAGCAGCGGAAGGGAACCGATCACAGCCAGAAGCAGTGCAATGCCATGCGTAATCGCACTTCCAGGATCCTTAATTCCATTTTTTCTGATATATTTCATCAAAATCACCCCTTTATTTTAATACGTAGTTTTTAATACTACATGTTGTCGTTTCATTTATCATACCACGTATTTTATTTTTTTCAAGAGGTAATCTATTAAATTTTTCAAAACTTATCGACACGAATCGTTTTCTTTTCCCAAACTATCCGCTTTTTGAATCAATTTCAGCTTTTCCTCTCTGTTCAGCTGTTTGATTTCCCACTCTCTTCGCATTGCCTCTTCCCTGCAGGAAAATTTTTCGAAATAAACCAGTTTCACCGGTCTTCTGCTTTTTGTATATTTTGCTCCTTTTCCCAGATTGTGAGCCGTTATTCGCCGTTCCAGATCCTTTGTCCATCCGGTATACAGTGTTCCGTCGCAGCATTCCACAATATAGGTAAAACTATCATCCGTCTGTTGTTTCATTTCTCCCCTCTCTTCATGAAAAAGGGGTTTCAAACCACTTCTGCAGTTTGAAACCCCGGATTCTTTTCTCAATCTGTTTTTTACTGCAGAGCAAGCTCGTCCACAGCCAGTTTCAGTGCACCCATAATGCCCTGATTGTCATTCAGACTCGGAAGTACAATATAGCTTTCCAGATCTTCCAGTTCCTTTGTCTTCAGGTATCCGTTCAGCTGACGTCTCACTTCTTCTCTTACAAGAGGCATCATATGCTCCTGATGCATGACACCGCCGCCCAGAACAATTCTCTGCGGGGACAGCAGCAGAATACAATCAACGAGAGCCTGACCGATATAGTAAGCTTCCATCTCCCATACTTCTTTGCGGTCAGCTAATTCCACACCTTTTTTGCCCCAGCGCGCTTCGATTGCCGGGCCTGCAGCCATACCTTCCAGACAGGTATCATGATACGGACATTTTCCCTTGAAGGTATCATCCGGATGTTTTTTCAGCAGAATATGTCCGCCTTCCGGATGCAGCATACCGTGGAGAAGTTTTCCGTTTGAGATAATTCCCATTCCGACACCGGTTCCAATGGTAATATAAATACTGTTTTCCAGACCTTTTGTAATTCCCCAGGTAGCTTCACCCAGTGCAGATCCGTTTACATCCGTATCAAATCCAACCGGAATATCCAGCGCTCTTGAAAAAGCACCAACGATATCATAATTTGCCCATGCAAGTTTCGGTGTTGTTGTAATATATCCATAAGTTTCGGATTTTCTGTTCAGATCAATCGGTCCAAAACAGCCGATGCCCAGTGCCTGAATATTTTTGTCCTTAAAATATTCTATCATCTTCGGAACTGTAATTTCCGGAGTCTCTGTGGGAATTGAAATTCTCTCATAAATCTCTCCGTTTGCATTTCCGATGGCACAGACCATCTTGGTTCCGCCTGCTTCCAGTGCTCCTAATTTCATGTTATGTATCTCCTTTCTTATGCTGGTAGTGTCAAAACTACCTGTTTTTTTTATTGTTAAAATCTATTAAAAACCTTGATTTTTAGGGAAATCTGCAATAAAAAGAGCATTGACCTCCCTTTTCTGGTATAATGTCTATCGCCAAACAAACATCCTACGAAAGG
>JAQYOA010000115.1 GCA_028727605.1 Lachnospiraceae bacterium | reverse complement strand
ATTCATCGTTTCCATTTGCACTGTCCTCCTGATCACCGTAGACCCAATAGATCGTCATGTCGTTATAGTCCATTTCCAGCACTGCCGTTTCATTTTCGATAGTAATGCGGAAATCCCAGAGCTGCTCAGTCTGCTCCAAATTGGAGGTCAGCTGCGCATGAAGCACTTCACCCTCTACGGTATAGGTTCCGTACCAGCCCTCCGCACCGATATACCAGCTCATCTGCCCGTTGCTTTTGATCTCCATACTGGCGCCCCACTCCCCGTAGCCGGGGAACAGATCCAGAGAATCCGCAAAGGCCTTAAGGTCATTCTTTTCGCTGTCCAGATGCCACGGGCCAACTAATTCTACACTTTGCTGTGCAGAGGCTTCCGGCGTTTCTGCCATGTCCGTGCTTTCCGGATTTGCTGCCTTGGATTCTTCTGGCTCGGCTGCTTCCGTATGGATTTCCGGTGGTGTTTGTTCCCCTTCGGGATATTTACCGCAAGCAGCCACTGTCAGGCACAGAATTGCCGCCAGAAAAAGTACAATGATTCTTTTCATATGGATATGCTCTCCTTTCACATGATCCGGTATCCCGAGCTTGTCAATCCGAACAGAAAGTCCCAAAACAGGCTTTCTGCTTTCATAATCATTTTTCCGTTATCAATGGCATGGAATGAAACGATTTTATTTTCTTCATCGATCCAGGCGGTCTTTTCTGTTTTCTCCATATTCTTAAACCCCTTTCAAGACCGGCCAGAGAAATGCTCCCAACAGCGCAAGGATCAACATGGGGACTGCGAGGGATACCACCCCTGCAACAAACAGTACAATCAGCAACGCGGGAATACCGATCACAAAAAGAACTCCTTTCGTGATTCCCCAGGCGGCTTTGACCGCAAAATGAATGAGCTTTACGGCAAACACAAGGATTCCGATCACAAACAGCGTTACCATTTATCTTCCTTCTTTCTTTTAACAGCTGCCTATCGTTCGGTAGGTTTTGCTTTCAAAATAATACAGCCATGCCGTAACGGACACGGCTGCTATGCAAATAAAACAGTTCTTTTACTTCGCAAATGCGTTCTTATACTTGGGGAGAGCCACTTTCCAAAACAGAATACCATTGATCACCAGCAGCATCCCGAAGAAGGCCTTTGCTGCCCATTCCGGAACCAGTAGCGCAATGCCGTTCATATCTCCTCCGCCGAAAAAAACGCATAGGACGCTTAAATAGAGGGGATCAAGCAAAAGCATAGTCATGGTAATATAGTACATACAGGCTTTGAAAACCTTGGATTCCATCTTGCAGATAGCGGGAGCCGCAAGAGTCAGGGCATACGCCACGATGATTGTGGCAATGGCCCCCACCGTGCAGAACAGCCCCAGTTGCGTGTCGGTCATACGCTGGGTGTCCGTCACGATCTGGACGCCCAATCCCAGAAACCGAACCTTCTCAAAAACGCCGCTTGCGCAGGCATATATCAGGTGTGCCCCTTCATGGATTACATAATAGCTCACCAGGGCCGCAAGAATCCCCAGATACTGTCTCATCCGTTTACTCATATGGATTACCAAGCCTCCTATTTTTGTGTCTGATTTATAGGTGGTTTCTCACCATCATTTATTTCAGCAGTTTTTCGTAAGTAAACTTTCTTGCTGCTCCTCTCATAAGCAATACATCAAGCACCGCCAAAACGATCCCCAATCCCAAAAGAAGCCCTGCATTCACCAGAATGACACCTGTGAATTGTCCTATGACAAGTGCAAGAATCGGAAAAATCAAGAATACTGCACGTTGCTGTGCATCTTCAATCGTTTGTGCCTTCGCGGAACCCCGCACTGTTACGGAGATGGCAACAAGCGAGATCGCCGGTGCAATCAACAGCATAATGATTAACCAGCTAAAGTCGGGCATTACCACACTTCCGGTCAAAAATAGCATTTCAAATTCTAATACAAGCATCATTGCTGCAAACGAGATGTATGTAACTATCATACCCACTGATAACCCGGCCAATATTTTGGATTGAAACAACTGCTTTAAGGAAAGTGGAGAATAAAACAGAGTTTCCAATGTGTGCTTTTCCTTTTCTCCCACAAAGGAGCTTGCTGCCATAACAGACGATGCCATAATCGGGATTATTAAGAAAAATGCCGGCATGATTTTATTCAGCACAAGTCCTAAAATCATCTGTTGCTGATTGTGCTCCCCGGCAGGAACCGGCAACATATCCAGTAATTTCTGAAAATCCGAAGCGGACTCCGGAACCAGTACCGTAACAAATACGAAAATAGACGGCAGTACAATGGTAAGAGCAAGCGGCACCATGAGCATAACCATGAACACCTGCTTATTTGATGTGATACTTTGAATATCTTTTTTTATAAGGGCAAGTTGTCTCACGTTCATAAATTCTCACACTCCGTTTCTGCATGGTTCTGGTTCATAAGTGAAAAATAGATCTCTTCCAATGACATCTGCTCTGTCGAAACCTGATAGATATCTCCACCTGCCCCAACAATTTGTTTGACGATAAGCGGAATTTCATCCTCTGAGTTCACACTGATGTTATAAGTGTGCTCTCCGATTTTCTCATATTCCATATCCTGTGGTATGCTACTTGCTTTCACACGTACTTTTACTTTATTAGAAACGGTGGAGCGAAGTTTCTTAATATTCCCTGTAGCGAATAATTTGCCTTTATCCATGAGCCCGTATGTAGAACAGATTTCCTGCGCATAGCGCAGCTGGTGGGTGCATAAAAAAATAGTGGTTCCGTCTTCTGCAAGTTTCTGAATCAATGTATTGACCTTTTGTGCATTTTCAGGATCAAG
>JAQYOA010000114.1 GCA_028727605.1 Lachnospiraceae bacterium | reverse complement strand
ATACCCGTTCTGTTTTTTGCTTTCGGAGTAGCTGCGGCGGAGCTGATCCGCCAGGAATATCAAAACGCCCGGCGGATTCATTGGAGACAGTTGGTCTTAGTCATCGAAATGATCCTCCTGTTCCTGGTAGGGTTCTTTCCGGGGACATGGAATCTATTGGCAAACGCTATGGTTTCCTTCGCCTGTGCCATGCAGGTGCAGGCTTTCCGGAAAGTGAACAGCTATGCATTTGCCAGTACCATGTGCATCGGCAATCTGCGCAGCGGGATGGAATCCCTGTGCGCCTATCGTCAGACCCATAACAAAAACACGCTGTACAAGGCATTGCATTACTTCGGCGTGATTTTCCTGTTTGCCTTTGGGGCAGGTCTTGGCAGCCGGCTGGTTCTGATCTGGAATCTCAGAGCCATCTGGGCATCCTGCCTGCTTCTTCTGGTCAGCTTCTCCCTGATGTTTATCAAAGAAAAGACAGAAAAAAATGGAGACTGTATCTAAATGACACAGTCTCTATCTTTACACAGAATTACAGCATGTCTCTTATCATAATCATCCAAAAACTGATAGGTCATGTCATCCTTATGGTACCCAATCACGGTTCTGAGATTGATATTCTTTACACTGTTAAAAATATTCGTTTCTATCACACCGCTGGTCTTGCGGAACTGCGCAATCAGTTCCTTCATCTCATCCCGCTTGGATCCACGTCCGCCTCCGCAGCTGACACAGTTTTCCGTAAACCGGCAGGCACACTGGATAAAATGCAGACCATTGTAATCTCGCCATGATTTGATAGCCTCCTCTTTCACCAGATACAATGGCCGGATCAATTCCATTCCCTCAAAATGCTGACTGTGAAGTTTAGGCATCATCGTCTCTACCTTGCCGCTGTACAGCATTCCCATCAGAATAGTCTCAATCACATCATCAAAATGATGGCCAAGAGCGATTTTATTGCATCCCAGTTCTTTTGCTTTTGCATAAAGGTATCCCCTTCTCATCCGAGCACACAGATAACAGGGATTACGCTCGATCCCTGCTACCGTATCAAAAATCTTACTATGAAAAACCGTCAGAGGAATACCAAGAAGTTCTGCATTGTCCTGTATAATGTTCCAGTTATCCTCGTTATATCCCGGATTCATCACCAGAAAGACTGCTTCAAAAGAAATCTTCCCGTGTTTCTTAAGCTCCTGTACCAATTTTGCCAGAAGCATGGAATCTTTTCCTCCTGAAATACAGACTGCGATCTTATCACCCTCCTGTATCAACTGATACTCATTCAACGCTTTTGTAAAAGGACGCCAAATACTCTTACGATATTTTTTGATGATACTCCGTTCAATCTCTGCCGTTTTTTCCCTTTTCTTTTCTTCTGATTCTTTCTCCATATATCGGGAAAGTGACAGTTTCAGATATGCCCGGTATCCACCGCTTATATTGATGGCATCGTACCCTTCCGCTTCCAGTTTTTCTGTACATGCCCGGCTGCGATCCCCGGTATGGCACAAAAGATAAACCGTTTTTTCTTTTGGAATTTCTGCCATTCTTTTTTCAAACTGTTCCATGGGAATATTAACAGCTCCCGGAAAGGTACCTCTCTGATACTGTTCTTCCGGTCTGATATCCACAATACAGCGCTTGAAACAGTCTGTTTTTTCCAGTTCTTCTATGGTAATCGATCTCATGATTTCTCCCGTCCGCATCCTATAATCCGATCGTTTTCAATGCCTGATCCAGATCCCGGACGATATCGTCCGGATCTTCCAGTCCCACACTGAAACGGATAAAGCCTTTCCTGAATTTCTCCGGATACAGATGAATGCGCTCATCATAACTTGGCTGTGGGAAAATAAGGCTTTCATCATGTCCAAGTGAAACTGCAAACGTCACCACCTTAAGGGCTGCGCAAAAACGTTCCACGGTTTTGTCATCTGTATCCAACCCGAAGGAAATCACGCCGCCGTATCCGTTTTTCATCTGTTTTCGTGCGATTTCATGACCGGGATGACTGGAAAGCCCCGGATAGGATACAAAAGTAACATTTTCCCGCTCCTCCAGCCACTCTGCAATTTTCTGTGCAGACTGATTGATCCGTTCCATTCGAAGAGGAAAAGTAACCGATCCCCGGAAGATCTGCCATGCATTAAAGGGACTGATCACTGAACCTACGTTGACCTGTGCTTCATACCGGATGCGATCCATGGTCTCAAGATCATTGGAAATGATGGCTCCGCCCTGTGCATCGCCATGGCCATTGATATATTTGGTGATTGCTTCCACCACAAAATCAGCCCCCAATTTCAACGGTTTCTGATTATAAGGAGATGCAAATGTATTATCAACGGACAGAACCGCACCGTTCTGATGGGCAATTTCCGCAATGGCTGCGATGTCTGTGATTCCGTTCGTGGGATTATCCGGAGTCTCAATATGTACCAGTTTTGTGCCTGGCGTAATCGCTCTTTTCACTGCTTCCAAATCCGTCATATCCACCATGACCGTATCTACTTTGAATTTCCGGTTAAAAAGCTCATGAAACATCCGGTATACAGCCATATAACTGACATTCGGATATACGACCCTGTCTCCTGATTCCAGCAGCGTCCAGAACAGGGCATGTAGAGCTGCAACCCCGCTTCCCAGTACAATTGCATCATCTGCCTCATGCAGTGCTGCAATTTTTTCCTCCAGCCAGTGCTGATTCGGATTTCCGTTTCTGGCATACAACAGAAGATCTGTAGAAGAATAATTGACTTGAGACAGGTCATCCGGAAGTTTAAAACTGTTCGCCATATGAAGCGGACGCCGGACTGCGCCTGTCTCCTGATCATAATCCGTCCCGGTATGGACCGCCTGCGTTGTAATATCATATTCCTTATATTTATTTTCCTTTTTTGCCATTTTCATGCACCCTGCTTTCCTCTGACCTGTTTTATTCCATCAGGTCTTTCTTAACCTCTTTTTGCTTATGTTACTTAATCTAAATCCTTCTAATTCAATAGGAATAATATACTATTTTATTATAAATCTGTCAAGAAATACAACATATCATTTTTCAAATGTCAAACATAGACATCTGTTCATATTTTTCAGGAAACTCATGAAGATATTGAAAACATTCCTCTGCACGATACATAATCCCATTTTCCTTGCATGTTTTCTGAAAGATCTTCCAGAGTGTCTCACTTTCAGGACTTGGCAGCTCATATGCATTTCCGTAGGTTTTGATATATTGATTTTTTACACCCGGGAAATGCTTATCCAGTGCTTTATAAAAATACTCTCTGTCACCTTCTCTTAACGTAACGCCCATTTCAAAGCATATAATCCCTTTTACTTCTGCCTCAATACAATAATCAAGAATACCTCTGATATTTTCTTCTGTATCATTAATAAACGGCAGGATCGGTGTAAGCCAGACAATTGTAGGTATTCCGGCTTTTTTTAATTGCATCAGAGCATTGAACCGTTCCCTTGTTGTAGAAACATTCGGCTCAATGATTTTGCAAAGTTCTTCATCATATGTTGTCATCGTCATTTGAACAACTGCCTTTGTTTTATGATGAATCGACTGGAACAGCTCCAGATCCCTAAGTACCCGCGTTGATTTTGTCCGAACTGTAACGCCATATTCATATTGATTTATCAGCTCCAGACACCTGCGAGTAAGTCTCAGCTTTTCCTCTGCATGCAAATAGGGATCGCACATTGCACCGGTCCCAATCATACATTTTTTTCGTTTGGATCTTAACGCTTTTTCCAACAACTCCGGCGCATTCCTTTTGACTTCAATATCTTCAAACTCATGTGTAAATCCATAGCATGTGCTCCTGCTATCACAATAAATACAACCATGCGTACATCCGCGGTAAATGTTGATATCATTATTACTGGATAAGATTCCCTTTGCATCTACAAAATGCATGGCTTGTCCACCTCCCTCTTCATCCGCCAGATATCCTGAAATGAATTCCTTACATAAATTGTTTCATATGATTCCTGAAAATTTTTTCAGACAACTCTTAATATGAAAAGTGAGGCTTCCGAGGAAGTCCCACTTCGTTCAGTTGTATAAATCTTTCGTTTCTCGTTTCTAATCAACCATATAGTTCCTGACTCACTATTTTTGCCGCATCCAAAAAACGCTGTACCGTAGGTGTCGGCTCCGGTGAATGAAGAATACCATAGGGAATACTGTGTTCCCATTCCACCGGAATCACTTTCAGAAGCGGATGGACATTTGCCCAACCGGCAATTGCCAGCAGCACATCATTCGTGTTCTCACAACGGTTGAACACATCCATGCTGTAAAAATCGAAATTTACAATATGGATCTGCGGATGATGCTGCCAGAGATCGTCCCGAAGCTGATCCACATAATGACTCCACCCCCGATGCATCAGCATCAGATTTTCGCCGTAAAGATCGGTGATTTGCAGCTTATCTTTCGCCGCCAGCCTGTGATGAATCGAGACAGCGCAGTGGAACGGCCCTCTGATCAGCTCCAGTCCGGCACAGTCTCTCACTTTCAGCATAGTCTCATCGAAAATACCGCCTACCACATCAATGTTCTTTCCGAGATTGGCCAGAATCTCCCTTGCATTCTCCGGAGTATTTTCAAAGGGAACAATCTGAAATTTAATATCCGGGCAGAAAATCTGAATCTTTGACCAAAGCTCCATCAGAAGCTGCGCCGGGGTCATGGGTGAGGAACCGATCCGTATAATATTCTCTTCCTCCTGCATGGCGTTTTTGGCCCGGGTTACGGAGTCCCGACAGTACTGGATAATATATCTGGCATCCTGATACAGAGAACGCCCGGCCTTCGTCAGCGTCAGTCCACGATGGGTGCGTTCAAAAAGCTTCACGCCAAGGGATGCTTCCAGCAGATTGATCTGCTTGATGACTGCTGTCGGCGTGATATAACTTTCTTCTGCTGCCTTGTTAAAACTGCCGGCATCCGCCACCCGAATAAAAGTTTCCAGTTGAGGGTTATACATGATCTGACGCCTCCTTTCAAATCCCATTACCAGTATGATGCTTCTCAAATTTCACCTTAAAAAGTATATTAGCACTCCAATTTGTCAAAATCAATGCCGTTCTCCTGCAGAAACATCTTTCCGGCGTTGGACAGTTCTCTGTCTTTTCGAAGTAAAAAAACGCTCATCACAAACATTCCATCATTGGCAATGGGGCGGAGAATCATATCCTCCGTTTTTTTCTCATCCGCTTCTGAATAAGGAATCAAAGCTACCGTTTGAAATGATCTGGCCCATTCAATGGCCGTCTCATTAATTGAAGTGATGATTGAAACATTCGGGGATACTGCATTCTGGCCAAACACAGTATATATGATATTTAAAATATCAAAAGGGATTGCAAGCGAATATCCTGTAAAATCAGTAATTTCAAGCGGTTCTTTCGACTGAGCCAGAGGATGTTGTTTTGGAATCACTGCCACAATGTCATCTTTTTCATAAGGATAACTGGCAAGAGATCCATATTGAGGAATACTGGCACGAATTAATCCGATTTCTGTAATTCCATTTAAAACATTTGGTACTACAAAATCACTGGCTATCTCATAGACATCATAGTTGATATCCGGATGTTTTTTCACAAACTTCTCGAACAGCCGATGAATATAGTGAATCGAATTGCCTGCCGGAATAGAAATTTTCAGTTGTTCCCGATATCCCGCCTGCTGACAGGAGATAGACATGCGAATACTGTCTTCAATCCGGCAGATTTCCCTTGCTTTGTTATAAAAGATGCGGCCGGCTTCCGTCAATTCAATGGAACGGCTTCCCCGATTGATCAACCTGGCTCCATAGGTTTGTTCCATGTTTTTCAACTGATTGCTCAGAGACGGCTGTGCTATTAATAATTTTTTGGATGCAGCAAGAATGCTGCCGCATTCGACAATCGCAACGAAATTTCGATAAGATTCCAACGTCATGCTCCCATCCTCCTGTTTCCTGTTATGATGTTGAAGTCAAAAGTATTTGTCCCCTGATGCCTTCGGATTTTTCGTGCCAGCATGAAAATCATGACCTTTTTACCCCGGCATCATCCTGTTATAATAAAATTATTATATCTCATAAGTAATATTAGTAATTTTATAATAGTTTATTTTCCATTATAATACAATCGTTTGTTTCATTCTTTTAACAGATGACAAAAATACAAAAGAGCATGTACTCATGCAGAAAGAGGGGAATTATGACTGACTTTTTAACAGATGCACTTGCTGTCATTGGTGTTGTGCTGAACGGACTTCCGCAAGGCTTGCTTGCACTGACTTTCGGATTTGCATCTATTCCAACTGCAATGGCATTTTTTATTGGCGCAATCGGAAATACACTGACGCAAAGTGTTGCACCAATTTCTTTCCAGGCGGAAACGATTACTTATGCCGGAAGCGCAGGAAAAAACCGTTCCGAACGCTGTACCATGATCTTTTTGGGCGCCGTTATCATGGCACTCATTGGATTATTCGGAATGCTGACGAAAATCGTTAATTTTATCGGCGAAGATATTGCCTTCGGTATGATGGCCGGTGTCGGCATCATTTTGACAAAAGCTGCAATGGATATGATCAAACAGGACAAACTTGCCGGAGGGGTTTCTCTTGCAGCGGCATTGATTACTTATTTTGTTA
The DNA here is from genome assembly GCA_028727605.1 of Lachnospiraceae bacterium. GTDB lineage: Bacteria > Bacillota > Clostridia > Lachnospirales > Lachnospiraceae > Fusicatenibacter. The sequence continues at coordinate 7,817 of JAQYOA010000114.1, read as the reverse complement.
CCCGCAACAGTGGCAATACCCTGGTTTATACCATTGTAATCTCTGTCGTAGCATCCTGTATTGCCAATGCTATTTTCAAAAAAGAAAAAGAAAATATTGTTGTGACAGATGACAAATTCATCCGCCAGAAATTTACCATCAATACAAATGTCATTATGGGCGCACTTGGTATGGTATGCCTCAACATTGGTTCCAATATTTCTTTTGGTTCCATCACTGCAAGTATGGCAGCCAGTGGAAATTATAATGTGGACCATCTGACTGTCATCTCATCCCTGGCTGATATGGGTTCTTCTTTCTTTGGAGGAGCTCCGGTAGAATCTATTATTTCAGCAACTGCCAGTGCTCCCCATCCTGTATGGGCAGGCGTCGCAATGATGATTGTGATTGGTGTGATTCTGATTATGGGAGTCCTTCCTAAAATCAGCAAATATGTACCAGCCTCATCAATTGCCGGATTTTTATTTGTTCTGGGAATCTTTAAAACAGTTGCATTAGATGCTCCGGCTGCCCTTGCAACAAATGCAGCTGTCGGCGGTTCCACACTGGTTGTCACCGCAGTGACAAATCCTTTTCTTGGAATGCTTGCCGGTATCGTGGTAAGAATGCTTGGAATTTAATCTATGATCTGGAGGAACAACCATGACAGAATATACAATGGAATTATGTGGAATCACAAGGACACTTCCCTTTATCTCCATCAATGAAAAAATGGCTTTCGCCAGTTTTGTTGTACTTGGTGATACAGAACTGATCTCTGTCTGTGCTCCCAAACTCGCAGAATTAATCGGTCCGGTAGATGCCATTCTCACAGCAGAAGCAAAAGGTATCGCTCTTGCCTATGAAGTGAGCAAATGTCTTGGATTAAAAGAATTTATCGTTGCAAGAAAAAGCGAAAAATCTTATATGCAGGATACTGTCTCCGCTTCTGTTCATTCTATCACTACTGCCGGTGAACAACATCTTTATCTGGATGGTGTGGACGCCGAAAAGATCCGCGGCAAACAAATCTGTATTATTGATGATGTAATCTCAACAGGCGAATCTCTTCACGCACTGGAGGTTCTTGCCGGAAATGCCGGTGCCACAATCGTGAAAAAAGCTGCCCTTCTGGCAGAAGGAAAAGCAGCCCAAAGAGAGGATATTCTGTTTTTAAAAAAGCTTCCGCTTTTTGCCAAAACAACAGACGGTTATACGGAAATAATGGATGACTAATCTTTCAGAAGCAAATGGACAAAACATTCTGAAAAAGAAAACCCGCTGCAATTTTCATCTTATACCGGGATGAAAATTGCAGCGGGTTTTTCAATTATCATGTCCATTCGGACAACGCTCTGTTTTACTTCTGCTCGTCCACCGGAGGAACCGTTTCGGCATATCTTTTAAGCATTTCCGGAGTACTGGTGTAATAATGCTTGTTCTGATTCAGCGCAGCGATCTGCGTCATTTCATCCCCGGACAGCATATAATCAAACAGGTCGAAATTGGCCTTGATGTGATCTGGGTTTTTGGATCCCGGAATGACAATGTTTCCGTTCTGGATATGCCAGCGAAGAATGATCTGCGCCGGGGACTTACTGTACCTTTCTCCCAGTTCCGCAAACAGCGGTTCTTCCAGCAGCGCCTTGTCTCCGTGACCCAGCGGATACCACGCCTGCGGAACGATACCGTTTTCCTTACGCCGTTATTCAAAGTTACATATTACATAAACAACATCCTTTCTGAAATGATTTTACTTGTTTACAACCTGGGTGCCGCCGAATACCTGTGACATTTCCATGCCGTCCAGCGCCGTATCGATGGCACCAACTTCCTCTGCAGACAGCATAATATCTGCCGCACCTGCATTTTCAATCAGGCGGCTATACTTTCGGGTACCGGGAATCGGAACGATGTAGGGCTTCTTGCAAAGCATCCATGCCAGAGAGATTTGGGCAGGCGTAGCCTTCTTTTCCCTGGACAGACTGTTCAGAAGCTCCAGCAGAGCTTGATTCCGGTCAATGTTTTCCGGCTGGAACTGAGGCATGACACTTCGATAATCCGTCACCGCTTCAAACTGTGAGGTCTTGTCATACTTACCTGATAGGAAGCCATTTGCGAGTGGAGAAAATGCCACATAACCGATATTCAATTCTTCCAGCACCGGGAACAGGTTCTCGTACCATCGTGCCATCATGGAGTAGCGATTCTGAACAGCAGTCACCGGGCAGACAGCATGTGCGCGTCGAATGGCGTCCTCAGTGGCCTCGGACATTCCCCAGAGGGTGATTTTACCCTCACGAATCAGGTCAGCCATGACACCTGCTACTTCCTCAATGGGAATTTTCGGATCAAGCCGATGCTGATAATAGAGATCAATATGGTCCGTACCGAGCCGCATAAGCGATGCTTCCACCGATGCCCGGATGACTTCCGGACGGGAATCCGGCAGCAGTGGCTTATTGACTGCTGGGCTGGTCATATCAAAATGAATGCCGAACTTAGTGGCAAGGACAATCTTATCCCGGTAGGGTTTCAGCGCCGCCCCCACCAGTTCTTCATTATCATGCGGGCTCTCTGGTGTTCCATAGACTTCGGCGGTATCAAAAAAGGTATAACCCATGTCCACCGCCTTCGCCAGCAGCTCCGTCATTTCCTTTTTGTCGGCAGGTGCGCCGTAAGCATGGCTCATACCCATGCATCCGAGTCCGACAGCGGAAACTGTTAAATCAGCGCCTAAATTACGATACTGCATCTTAATCTCCTTTACAAATTTTTATATTCCTGTTTCCACTTTCTACTTTCTTATCTGTGAAAATTCGTAAAAACCGGTGTCTCCTTCTGAGGCAAGCCAAATTTCTCCTTACCAAGCTGGAAGGACTTCATCATAAAGGCCATGTTATGTCCCAGTGTCCGCATAGTCTGCAGACCCTCCGCATCCTGGGCTACTTCCTCTGCAGAACCACCATAGACCATATTCCAATACTGGCTGGACGCTACCGGCATTCCGGTCATGGTGAAATACTTGTTCAGCACATCAAAGGTGGCGGTGTTGCCGCCGCGCCGACAGGTCACAACTGCCGCGCCGACCTTCATGGTCTTATCCACGCGGAGGGTGCTGAAAAACAACCGATCCAGGAAAGAAATCGCTCCGCCGGCAGGAGAAGCAAAATAAACCGGACACCCAATGACAAAAGCGTCTGCCTCCGCCAGCTTGGGCGCAACCTCGTTCACTACATCATCAAACACACATTTCCCCGTCTGTGCACACTTGCGGCAGGCAATGCAGCCGTGAATGTCTTTGTTTCCTACATGGAGTAATTCGACATCAATACCCTCGTCCTCCAAAGTTTTTTTCAATTCCGCAGAGCAGTGTAAGTGCATCCCTTTGCACGTGGACTGCCGTTAATAAGTAATGCTTTCATAAAAATTCCTCCTTTTCTATTTGCATTCACAAAGAATCTCATAAATTTCATCGTGGGTCAGCTTTTTGCAGCAGCTCCATCCGTTTTCCCGGGCGTGCTTCCCCATACATTCTCGCCCAGCGGGCAATTTCACACGCCCGGTCAAGGCAAGAGGCGTAACTTCTGTCTTTATTATAAGAAAAGCGACACTTCCGAAGAAGTCTCGCTTAGTTTATCGGTATATACCTTTGGGTTATAAAACCATACCGACAATTCCAAAGGCACCCGGCCCTCCATGCGTCGTGATCACACCACCGGTCTTTACCCAATGGATTTTCTGTACACCGCATTCCCGGGCAGCAGCCTCGGCATTCGCCTGAATCTCCTGATCCAGTCCCGGTGCCCAAATCAGCCACAGTTCCTTGCGGTCAAGATTCTGTTCCTCGATATAGCTCTTCACCAGCTGCGGCACAACTTTGGCCATACTTCCGCGGTATTTCTTTGTCGCCTGCAGATAGCCGTCAAGAATCTCGATACGCGGATGCAGTTTTAACAACTTTCCGCACAGCGCCACCGCATTGCTGACCCGCCCACCAGCACGCAGAAATTCCAGTGTATCCGGCACAAAGCACATACGAACGCTCTTCGCAATCGCCTCCGCTTTCTGTTTTGCCGTTTCCATACTCCATTCGGGATGTTCACGCAGAAGCTTCGCCATCGTGACCACAACGGCATACTGCCCTGCCGAAACATGCTTCGTATCCAAAGCCGTCACATAATCCAGATTCTCGGCTGCGATCAGAGCGCTCTGATAAGAACACGTCGTCACCGCGGAATACGCCAGATACAAAATCTGACTGTTCGGATGTTCCTCATGAATCTTTGTAAAAATCTTCTCAAAATCCTCCGGCATACTGCCGCTGGTCTTCGGCAGATTCCCGGTTTTTTCATAATAACTGCAGATATCTTCCGACGGAAATGTTCCGTCCGGTTTTGACTCTTCCCCAAAGGATACATGCATCGGCACCAGATAAATTCCGTATTCCCGGGCTGTCTCCTTCGGAATATCCGAACCTGTCTCCGCCACCAAAACGATATGTTCCATAAGTGCTCTCCTTCATACACAATACGTAGTTTTCAATACCACTTCTCATTGTATATCATGATCATATGTGATACAATTTACAAATCGACATGAAATGTAAAATATTCACGCAGGAGTTTTGATACTATGAAAAATCCATTGATGAAAAACAGAATTGACAAAAAATTTTCAAAACGGAGCCGTTTCACTCGCCAGTGCATCGGAGAAGCCGTGATCACGCTGATGAAAAACAAAGACTATGAAAGCATTACGATCTCAGATATTGTGAAAAAAGCCGGCGTCTCCCGCATGACATTCTATCACTATTTTCAGACCAAGACGGACGCGCTGAATTACTATCTCTATGAAATCATCGAAATTTATCTGGAGGAATGCAGCCGTACCATCGGCATCGACACCTTCTTTGACGCCGTACATATTCGGCATGCCTTTCTGTTTTTCGATCAATATGCGGACTTTTTTCTGACTCTGTCCCGGGCTAATCTGCACTCACTGATGCTTCATGCCATCAATGAATACATGCTGCGCTTCGTCGACCCGGTGTATCCACACTCCACCTACGAGCTGTATTACTATGCCGGCGCACTGCTCAACGTTTTTCTGAAATGGGAAGAAAACGGCAAAAAAGAACCGGCAGACGAACTTGTAGCTGTCATCTGCCGATGCAGCGGCATTGATTAATGTGCACTTGCTGCAGCATTTTTCCACCAACGCCGCTTATTGTAACCTTCTTATCCGAAATAGCAGTTTCGTTTCTTGGAGCTCCCATCTTTATCGGACGCGAAAGCCAATCCAATAAGTTCTTTTTTCTTTCGCAAAACATGAAATGGTGTTTGACGCAGAGTCGGAAGTGATCGAATCAAGGAAACAGTTATTCCTTTCGCAGGCATTCAAATCTACAAAGCAATCGGAGAAATGTCCGGATAGTTTTTCTTCAAAAGCATCCCTCAGCGTTTCCTTTATACTATGTAATTTAATAGTGACTCATAAAGTTGCTAATATCTTGTTTCACAAGAGGCAATTATCTACAATGAGTATGCTTAAAACAAACAAATTATGAATTTGGAGGTATTTCTGATGCTGAACGAGAATGTTGTGAAACTGTTGAAGACAAGTATGTGGGATCTGGCTACCTGCTCCGATGGCGAACCCAATGTGGTTCCCGTAGCGTTCAAGGACGTGACCGAGGACGGTAAGCTGGTAGTTGGTGATGTGTTTCTGGAAACTACCCTGAACAATATCCGGATCAATGGCGGCAAGATTGCCATCTCCATCTACGATGCGGAAAATCTGGAAGGCTATCAGATCAAGGGCAATGCCGAATATGTCACAGAGGGCAAAATCGTGGATACATTCAAGGCGATGGTCGAGAAAATGTTCAACGGAGCTGCTACTGCAAAGGGTGCGCTGGTCATTACTCCGGAAAAAGTGATTGTCACCACACCGGGTGCTGAGAACAAGAAAGTTCTCTAATCTTTCAGGCACGGGTGTGCATCATGCGCATCCGTGCCTGTTTTTTGACAGGCAGTAATGCGCCTAAACTATAAAAAATAAAGTCACTTGTTATTTCCGAGTTATCACGATAGAATAAAGGAGAATGAACTTCATTCCAAACTGTGATACGATCCTTGAATAGGTATTGATTTCAAACCAGTCAACACCGTTTTGGGATTGTTTCTCCTGTACTGTGCATTAACAATCGTGAAAGGATGAGGAATTTATGGCATATCAAAGAAAACTGGATAAAGATATCCGCTGCCCTTTGGAATACGGTATGGAACTGTTTGGCGGAAAATGGAACTCCCGAATTATCTGTGTGCTTTCCACCCTCGGGACGCTGCGTTACAGCGAACTGCGCAAGGAAATGGGAAATATCACGGATGCTGTTCTGGCATCAACGCTGAAAGAATTGATTGCGAATGAGATCGTCCTGCGGAAATCCTACGATGAGATCCCTCCCAGAGTAGAGTACTCTCTCACGGAAAAAGGAGAGTCTGTGGTTCCAATTTTACAGAGCATTTGTCAATGGGCTGGTTTGTTTTACAAGGAAGACAATGATGGAACGATGATTCAATGCCAGAAATGCGATCATAGAGGTGGAAAATGATCAATCTTTGTGCTTCCTGAGCCGAAGGATATCGGGAAGGAAGAAGAAACAGGAAGGATTCTGAAACGCTGCTGGATTCCATACCGGTACCCAGGGCATTTATAAAGCTGGCGGTTCCGGCCGTTGCTGCGCTGGTCAGTATGGGTGGTGCTCCGAAAGCTTCTATATTTCTGGGAAAAGGCGAGAATGGTCATGCAGAGAAGGTGCTTGGAAGCTGCACCTGGATGCTCCTGCTTCTCTCGCTCCTGATCACTGCCGTCATGCTGATATTCGGACGGCCGATTCTGCTCCTGTTTGGCACAAGCACGGAAACCATTGGATTTGCCGTAGATTATATGAACATCTATTGCCTTGGTACTGCTTTTACACAGCTGACCCTGGGATTGAACGCTTTCATCACAGCCCAGGGAAAAACCCTCATCAGTATGTGCAATATATCTATCGGTGCCGTGACAAATATTGTTCTGGATGCTTTGCTCATCAACGGCTTTCAGACGGGGGGCCGTGGCCCGCATTTTTACCAACGATATGGAACTGATTCAATATTCCGAACAGAGCATGAAGATCTATCTGGCCATGCTATTGATCTACGGCATCCAGGTGGCCTGTCAATACAGCTTCGTAGCTTTGGACCAGGCACCCAAAGCAATTTTTCTTACCGTCTGGAGGAAACTGATTTTGCTGATCCCGTTGATTTTCGTGCTTCCGCTGGTGTGGCCCGATCCAACGACGGGTGTATACCTGGCGGAGCCTGTCGCCGATACCATTGCGGTCTGCACGACTGCTCCTATGTTCTACAAATACTATCGTGCGCTAAAATAAAGTCACTCATAAATTTCATAGTAATATGCCTATTTTGAGTATCTCACCTGCGGCTGTTTTTATCGGTAGGCTGGGTGTCCGGCCAATACCCAGCCCGGCTCTACAAAACACTGATGGATTCCAGGTTATGTCTGATAGCGTTGCAATGCAGCTGTGCAGCTTTACTGACAAAAGATAATATCAAAACATAAATTAATATGATGTCATATCTTTTCTTTCATCAGCCGTTTTCAAACTGGCTGTTGTACAGGTCGGCGTAGAAGCCTCCCCTTGCCATCAATGTTTCATGATTGCCGCTTTCGATGATATCGCCATCCTTCATTACCAGAATGCAGTCGGCGTTTTTGATGGTGGACAGGCGATGGGCGATGACAAAGCTGGTGCGGCCCTGGGTCAGAAG
>JAQYOA010000113.1 GCA_028727605.1 Lachnospiraceae bacterium | reverse complement strand
AAGCCAAGTCCGATGATTTCTGCGAAGAACAGAGAAGTCAGTCCAAGCTTTGCAGATACCGGGAAGGTCTCCATAATGATCGAAGACACACTTCTGCCTGCTTTTGTCAGGGAGGTACCCATATCACCTTTCAGCAAGTTTCCCATATAGGTCAAATACTGCTGCCATACCGGTTTGTCCAGACCGTAATACTTTCTTTGCAGCTCCTGAACATTCGGCTTTACCTTTTCATTCAGGAAAGGATCTCCCGGTATCATTTTCATCAGGAAAAAAGTCAGTGTAGCCAGTACGAATACTGTCGTAATCGCAATACACACTCTTTTCAGAATAAATTTTGTCATTCCCATGCCTCCATTTTTTTGTTTTCTTTGTCCGAATAGCGCGTTAAAGCAAACTTGTAAAAAAAAGCGGCTTTATCTGCTCATAAAGCCGACCTCTTCGTCCCTGTTTGTCATCAGCGTACTGCCGTATCGAATATGTGCATTATAACATACAGTCGTCCAGAATTCTACAGGAAAACCCGGAAAAAGCTTATCTTTTTTCAGAAAATATTGAACTTCTGTCAATTTTTTCTCTGACTCTATACCCTGCAGGCAATTGTTTACGGATTCTATGCCCGCAGGATACAGAAAAATCATAGTTTCAACATGTACTCCTGTTTATTCTCCGCTCACGTTCAGGCTTGCCACGCGCAGGGCACAGGGAGCAATTCCATAATTTTCCAGATCAATCATAGGCCGAAGAGCATGATCCCTGCCCACCTCCAGCACATCCGACAGCATTTGTCTGAAATTGCCGCTGACGGTAAGCGCAGTCAGGTTTTCCGTCTCCTTGCCATCCTCAATCCTCACTCCAAAACAGGGCGCACTAAACTCTCCGCTTGACACGTCCAGGGTATGGAACACATCCATATACTCCGTAATCAGGATACCATTTCCCATATGTTCTTCCAGTTCCCGTAAAGAAGAGGTTCCCGGCTGAAAACAGAAATTCTTTGGAGTAACCAGAATATCCGTCGCAATGTTTCCAAACAAAAGAGGCCGTCTTCCCGCATTTCCTGTATTGGCACACGAAAGCCGCTCGGCACTGGAAGTATTGTGAAGCATACCGGTAAAGATCCCGTGATCAAGAAGCGTTACCGCTTCCCCCTTACTGCCCTCTGCATCACAGCTCATGGGGAATCCTTTGCCTCCGAGATCCGGATCATCCACAATGCTTAACACTTCTCCTGCTATTTTTTCTCCCAGGCTTCCCGCCAGCGCTGATGCACCATCCGCATATTTGCACGCAGAAAATTCCTGCCAGCCAGTGGCAAACAGAGTATACACTGCCTCGTCCGAAAGAATCACCGGATAATCCCCGGATTCAAATTTTTTCACCGGATCCATCTGCCACACAATGCGTTCTGCCAGATTTCGCGCAGCATATTCCAGATCAAAGCTTTCCACATCACCGCTTGCCAGTTCCAACACTACACACACAGGGGCGCCTTTCCACGGAAGTTCTCCTGTCAGTGAAAGGATATATACTGGTTTTGCGGAATTCACATCCAGTCCATGGGAATTTACTGTGTGCTGCCCGTAGGTTTCCGCTTTCAGTCTGGCTGTCACCGTGACATTCGCTTTTCCTTCCCTGCACCGGTTCTCTATCTGCCGGGCAATTTCATTTTCCAGTTCAGAGGCGATCTTACCTGCCTTTTCTTTTAGCACTGCCGCATCACAAACGGCCTGTTCATCCCCGTAATTCTGCACATCCGCCAGACGATTCATCGTTTCCGGATTTTCCTTATCCGAAAGGGCACTGTTGGCATAGGCCTGTGCCAATACCTTCCCGGCATCCTCTTCCAGATTCTGGGTATAGACATATCCTGTCTTCTCACCGGACACTCTCACAAACAGTGCTGTCTGAGAAGCACACTGAACATCAATCAGTTCCTGCTTACACACCGTCACCATTACAATATCATGCGTTTCCGCATTGACTTCCGCTTCCACGGCCCCCTCGGGCAGTTTCTTCATTGCTTCCTGATATCTCTTAAGATCGATCATCTCATCAATCCTGCCTTTCTACTGTTGTTTCAAACATTTCGTTCCCGGACTTCTTCAGACTCCGCCCACTCTCATGGCGGAAACCCGGAATCTGGGTTCATAGCAAGTGGTCTGTACCAGTCCGGAAGCAGCACCGCAGAAACCGCCGCCAAGGTCCGGCTTCAAAATCTTTCCTACTGCATCCACCCTCTTAATGATGTCCAGAGAGTTGCCGCTTAAAGACATTCCTCCCACCGGCTCTGCCAGCTTTCCGTCACGGATCCAGTAACCTGCCTTTACGGCAATCGCAAAATTTCCTCCGCTGGACCCTCCGCCCAGCTTAGTCACAAACAAACCGTTATCGATTGAGGAAATCATTTCTTCATCGTCATCCGATCCTGCTGCAAGATAAGTATTATGCATTCTTGCAACCGGAGCGAAGGTATAGCTTTGTCTTCGTCCGCTTCCCGTAGATCCGATGCCCAGCTCTCTGCCGCCTTTTCTGTCACACAGACGGGTTTTCAGAATCCCGTTCTCAATCAGAATATTCTTCTGGGTTGGATGTCCTTCATCGTCAATGGCTTCCGTGCCGCAAAGTCCGGGCACATATCCGTCATCAATCAGAGTCACCTTCCCGGATGCAATTTTCTGTCCGTCCATTCCGGCAAAACAACCTGTTTTTGCAGCCGTCGCCTCCAGGTTATGTCCGCAGGCTTCATGCCAGAACACGCCGCAGTCTCCGGCATCAAAGACTACAGGAACCACACAGGGCTTTACGGTTTTAGCTTTTAAGCTGTCCTCCATCCCCTTTACACAATTCCGTGCAAAGCCGATATAGTCATTGTCCCTGAAAATTTCAAATCCACATGGTTTTATAAAATCATTAAATT
>JAQYOA010000112.1 GCA_028727605.1 Lachnospiraceae bacterium | reverse complement strand
TTTTGCATAGGGAATTCCCCGAAATACGGTGTAGCTTCCCTGATCCAGACCCCTGATCCGTCCATACTTCGTCCTTGTCTCCACAAGTGCCATATTATCGTTACCTCCTCCGTTCGATTCGAACATTTTTCTGATTCATCCCCCTGATTGGTCAGGTGAATTCACCGACAAGCAAACCGGATGCCGGTTTTTCCCTGAACTTCTTTTATTTTATCAAATCACCCTCGTTCCCGCTATGTAAAATACGACGAATGCAGACCCTGTTTTCCGTGGAAATGACCGTTTACAACTTATTTACATTTTTGAAATATTCTTCCTGTGTATTTTTCTTCCAGATATCTGTATAATGGTCACAAACGCACGAAACTATCGGATTGGAGCTGCCAAAAATGAATGAAAAACAACTGTTGATCATAGAAGATGAAAAACCCATTGCCGAGATTTTATCCTACGGCTTCAAAAAGGAGGGATTCTCTGTCCGCTGCGCCTATACCGGAGCCGGCGGACTCTCCTCTGCCATGGAAATCCATCCGGATCTTGTTCTGCTGGACTGGATGCTCCCGGACCTCTCCGGCGTTGATGTCTGCCGGATTCTCACGGAGCGCTTTAATATTCCCATCATCATGCTGACAGCGAGAAGCAGCATGGAAGATAAACTGTACGGTCTGGAAACCGGAGCGGATGACTATATCACAAAACCCTTTGATTTAAGAGAAGTCATTGCCCGGGCCAAAACCATTCTGAGACGCTACGAAAAAGCCGGCACACAGCCGGGGAACGATTCTCCGGACCTGATCCGAAGCGGTCATCTCGTCATTTCCAGAGCGGAATGGACAGTGGAAAAAGACGGGATCCGAATTGATCTGACCCCGCGGGAATTTGAACTTCTGCTCTTTCTTGCGGGCAATCCCCGCCAGGTCTTTACCAGGGCTCAGCTGCTGGATCGGATCTGGGGATACGACTTTGAAGGGGATACCAGAACAGTCGATATCCACATCCAGCGGCTGCGAAAAAAACTGGATCTTACCAATTCTCTGATCACGGTATTCGGAGTGGGGTATAAGTATGAACCGCAGAAAGAAAATTAAGTTCTGGCACGGCATTCGCTTCCGCATGACTGCCGGACTGCTTTTTCTGGCTATGCTCTCCGGCATTTTACTGTATGCGGCGGCTACAGAGATGACCCGAAAAAACATGGAACAGCAGGTGGTATCGGATCTGCAGCTGCTTCTGGAAAACACCAAGGTCTATGCCCGTCAGACGCTTATGCTGAATAATCAAAATAATGATGAGGAAGGATTCTTAAACTGCGCTTCCGAGATCATCGAGGAACTCCGTCAGACCAGCCGCCATCGGATCGCCCTTTTTTCCCTTGACGGAACCGGTCTGCTTTCCCTTGGCTATGAGGATTCGTACGAAAAAGATGCCGTTTTTGATGAGATTTCTTCAAAAGATTCCTTCGCCAACGCCCTTTCCGGACAGGCTTCCTACTCTCTTTTCATTACCCGGGACGGCCGGTATGAGGTCTGGTTTGCCATGCCGCTCTTCGTCGAAGGAAAACAGATCGGTATTGTCAGCTATCAGATCGATTACTCCGACAGCTATCAGCAGTACAGCCGGATTGTACGGATGGTTCTGAATATCACCCTTGTGATTCTGCTCCTGATCACCTGTGCCATTCTCCTCTTTCTGACGGGCATTCTCCGCCCGGTACAGCGTCTCAGCCGAATCTCCTCCCGGGTTGCCGCTCAGATCCGCGAGGAAAAAATCAGCACAGACCATCTCATTGGTCCGTCTCTCACCCGGCGAAAAGACGAAATCGGACAGCTCGCCAGAGACTATAATCTTATGCTGCAGACGGTAGAAAGCCAGTTTACAAGAATCTCCGAGGATCGGGACAATATCCTTCAGCTGTTAAACAGCAGGCAGGAATTTTACAATAACGTGACTCACGAGCTGAAGACACCGCTGACCACGATCAAAGGCTATGCACAGCTTCTGGAAGCCGACCATATGCAGGATGAAGAATTATTCCGGACAGGTCTTTCACACATTCAGCATGAAAGTACACGTCTTCATCAGATGGTGCTCCAGCTGCTGGAAATGTCTCATCGGGAAATTCACACCCGCATGGTTCCCGTGGACGCGGCAGCCGTCCTCACTCAGGTCGCCGCTTCCATGTCCCTGAAAGCCAGACGGTATCACAATGAAATACGCGTTGAGGGTCTTTCCGAACTTGTCATTCTTGGAAACGAGGAACGGCTCCGGGAACTGTTTATCAATCTCATTGACAATGCCATCAAATACGGAGATCTGGGAAAACCGATCGTCGCGCAGATTGAAACGGAAGCTTCCTTTGCCGTCATCCGCATTATCAACGAAGGGCCCGGTATTGCGCCGGAATCTCTTCCTCATATCTTCGAGCCGTTTTTCCGTGAAGATAAAGAACGTTCAAGAGAGCTCGGAAGCGCCGGACTTGGCCTTTCCCTCTGCAAAAAAATAGCGGAAGAACACAGCGGAACCATCACTGCCAAGAGTATTCCCGGCAAAGAGACCGTCTTTCTTCTGCATTTTCCACTGTATAAGGAGGAATCAGATTCATGAAATATACCGCACGCTCCATCCGGCCAACAATCCGCCTCTTCTGCTGTTTTTTGCTGCTCACAGTCCTGTTGGCAGGCTGCAAACAGGATCCCTATACAAAGACCGCACTGCTTCCGCTGACAGAAGAAACGTTATCCGAAACTTCCCGATCCGAATCGGAAAAGGAATGGGAACTGAAAAAAATACACCGGTATGATTATTCCGCCGCTTCCATGAAAAACACTTCCGATTCCATTTTCACTTCCATCGGATGGTCCCCGGATGAGGAAATCCTCTATACGGTAAACGGCATGTCCGGCGAGGAAGTAACCGTGGAAAAAGTGGATGTCCGCTACGGATTCCATGAAACCTGCGCCTCTTTGGGTGTTCTTCCTTACCGGAATCTGAAGTTGTCCCCCGATGGATCCTGTGTCGTTTACACGGTTCCCACTGATCACAACACCCTGGAACTTTGTCTGTTCGATTTGTCTGATCAGCAGAAAATCCTGATCCGGGAACTGCCCGATACGTTTCCTTTTATCACCCTTGACTTTCTGTTCTCCGGTGACGGAAAACGTGTTTTTTTCTGGTACACTGCAAACGCAGACATTCCATCGGATATCTATAGTCTCCTGTACGATAACTTTTCGGGACTCTTCCCTTCTGCAGATGTGCAATCAGAATCCGGGGATCTGCTCCTTAGCGTCATGAGCTATACCATCCCGGAAGAACGTTTTGAAACTTATTCGCCCATCGCAGACCTCTTTTCTCTGTCGGAAGAACCTGTGGATCCTGTTCTCCTTCCAACAGATATCCGCACAAATGACAGCGGCTCTTTTCTGCTCCTCACACTCCCTCTTGATGAGTGTATTCTTCTTTCCACCGGGACCGGTCTCTCTTCTTTTCTCCCGGAAATGACCGGCTTTGATTCACAGATTCTTCCGGAACCTGCTATTTCGGAAGATGCCGGCGAAAAGCCTTTCGGAAACGGAGAATCGGATGACGACAGCTCTTACGCCATCTCCGTGGAAGGAACAGAGTATTCCGGTCTTTCCGAACACTATCTGTACGGATCTGCGGATCGATTGCCTTCTCTGTTGTCTTTTTCCTTTACATCCGATCTTCCCCGTTGGCATCAGTATGTTCCGAACAGCACAAAAAGCTTTGAGAACACGGCGGCAGACGGCAATTCCTTTTTGTATCTGCTGACGGCGGATGAATCTCATCTGCTCTTTCTCCAGACTGCCAAAGACGGATCCTGTACTTTGTATCTGTATCCGTTTTCTCTGGATTCCTCCGGCAATTCCATCCGGCTTGGCATCCCGGAGCTTCTGTATCAGAGTTCCGATCCGATAACGGAAGTTACCTGTACGCCGGATAATCATCATATCATCCTGCGATCTCAGGATGTACATTCTACTGAGGTCGATTCCGCGCAGTATCAGACCCTGGTGGAGTGCTTCGAAGCATACGGCTACGATCTGGAATTCCTTTACAAAATGTATGGTTATGATTTTCCCTCCCTTTTGATCCCCTCAAGGATAAGGGCAGACTACCAGGTGACCATTCTGGCTTTCTGATTTCCCGGATTTGATTCTGCAGGTTTGCTTCTGCAGATTTTGATACAACCTTTTTACATCCGGATCACGTTTCGGAAATATCAGGATGGTACACTCCTCCCAAGGAAATAAAAACGACGGGAGGAACCCATCCATGACTGCACTCTATATATCCGAACAGGCAATCCGCCAGAACATCCAGACGATCCGTACCCACAGTGACAGCCGAATCATCGCTGTGATAAAAGAGAACGGCTACGGTATCGGGCTGCTGCCTTTTTACCATATTCTAAAAAGCTGCGGCATCGATTTTTTCGCCGTTTCTTCGCCTGATGAGGCGCTTACTCTGCGCCGGGCGGGATGTGAAGAAAATATACTTCTTCTCACACCGGAATTTTCTGTCGATGTCTGTGAACAGCTCCTTGCGAACAATATTATTCTGATGCTCCACAGCCGGGAACAGGCCTTTGTAATCAGAGAGGCATCCGATGCTGCAAAAGTGGTTCCCCGCATTCATCTGGCGATCGATACCGGACTTGGAAGATACGGTTTCCCCTGGAATGACCTTTCCGAGGTCGGGTTATGCACAGAAGGCATGCATTTGGAAGGAACTTATACACATTTTGCCACAGCTTCCCGCTCCTGTATCCGAAATATCAGGAGACAGCACCGCCGTTTCCGGTACGCCATCCGCATGCTGGAAAATCAAAATCTTCCGGTCGGACTCACTCACGTATCCGCAAGCAGAGCATTTCTCCTGGCTGGTGACCTTGGCTGTGATGCGATCCGGATCGGATCTCTGCTTCTCGGGTGCGTTTCTCCCTCCGATGCCGGCTATGAGAGAGCCGTCTGGCTGGAAAGCTCCCTTTCCCGAAAAATAGCGCGGCAGCCTGGTGATTTCGCCGGAT
Source organism: Lachnospiraceae bacterium (assembly GCA_028727605.1). Taxonomy (GTDB): domain Bacteria; phylum Bacillota; class Clostridia; order Lachnospirales; family Lachnospiraceae; genus Fusicatenibacter. The sequence goes on along the minus strand of JAQYOA010000112.1, from coordinate 25,749 downwards.
ATGACGGGACACGCATCCGAAAGAAAAACTGCACGCTCGGACTGATTTCTGCCGGCTACCGGGACGGCGTCTTCGTAGGGCGTACGGATACCAAAGAGTCCCTCGCTTATCAGCTGCTGCGCAGTTGTTTTCATCTGATCATGAAGAAGACGACGAACGATTCTGTCACGTTCAACGGGCTGCCTGTTCCGGTTCTTGGAAAAATCGGTATGCATCACATGCTGCTGGATCTTTCCGGAAGCAGCATGCTTGTCGGAGATTCTGTCCGCATCCGGGTTAATCCGCTGTTTGTACCGGACCACATTCCCAGAATCTTTCTGCCCTCTGCATGATTTGCAAACTGCAGACGACTGGCATCTCTTCTTTTTGTAGTAATAGGAGTCCGGCAATTCCTACATACTATATCAAATGCGAAAGCACCCTCCTTTTTTTCGATTTCTTTCTTGCTTTTGGCAATTCCTGCCACTATAATGATGCTTGAAAAAAGAAATGCAGAGTAGGCTTATGTGCGTAAAGTGCCGCCCGGATAGAGAGTTGCCGGGAGGACGAAAAGAAAAAATCTTGCGGTACGTAGGTCGCATCTCGCTGCAACAGAAGGTAAATACCAGGATTATCTCCTATTGTAGTTCGAGCAATCTGTAAAGGAGGTAATTTTTTTATGCAGAAATTCAAAGAAATGCTCTTGGAATCTTCCAAAGAACTGAAAAAAGTGCAGGTTCTGGCTGCCTGCGCAATGTTTGCTGCACTTGCCGTGATTCTGGATTATGTGGCTTCCATCAACATCGGACCATACATCAAAATCGGTTTCTCCGGCATTCCCAATCAGCTGGTAGATCTTTTGTTCGGACCGGTTACCGGAGGTCTCTTCGGCGGAGCGCTGGATATTCTCAAATACATCATCCATCCAACCGGAACGTTCTTCTTTGGCTTTACCTTCAATGCAATTCTGGCAGCTTTTCTCTATGGATGCTTTTACTATAAGAAAAAGCTGACCCTTCCGAGAGTCCTGCTTGCAAAGGGCGTTGTCGTTCTCATCGTCAATGTCATTTTAAATACACTCTGGCTGGATATGCTTTATGGAAAAGGCTTCTTCGCTCTGCTTCCCGCACGTGCTCTGAAGAACCTGATTATGTGGCCGATCGATTCCCTGATTTTCTATACTCTGGCAAAACTCATTGAGCAGACCGGCGTGCTGAAGATCTTTCGGACACCCCCTTCAAGAAAACCGGCAAAATAACATCTTTTTCTCCCAAACCCCCGCGTTCCTGGTAAACGCCGGGGGTTTTTGTATTTCCGGAAAAATACTTTTTCCCTTGACGACAGACATTCCATTTGTTGTAAAATAAGAAAAAATACAAAAAACAGGAGTGTACAAGCTATGAAAAAATTAATGTGCTATGTCGGCTTGAATCCGGTGGGGGGAAGCAACACAAGCAACGGAATCGCCGAGACAGAAAAGCCTCACGGGGGAGGAATTGCGGTTTTTGAAGTTGGATTGGACGGATGCAGTCTGAATTATCTGGAAAGCGTTCCTTTTCCGGTCAAAGCGGGTGCTTTGTTTTATGCCAGAGAAACGCAGACTTTGTATGCTGTGGATGAAAAGAAAACCAATGGGCGGGGAGAGCTTTCCCGCGGATCCTCCGTCTATGCCTACCGTGTCGATCCCCAAAGCGGAAGGCTGACCTATCTGAATCACGTGCCTTCCATGGGTCCAAACCCTGCAGATGTGACTGTCATTCCGGAGAAAAAGGTACTCTATACGGCCAGCCACGGCGGTTTCGAACATATCGAAAAAATCGTCCAGAACGCGGATGGCTCCTTTGGACTGGTCTATGAATACGATGATGCCGCAACAGCTCAGTATGCACTGAACGATGACGGCTCCATCGGCGCTGTTACAGACGTTGCAGTCCACACAGGACACGGCATGGATCCCAATCCGTCGCCGCAGCATCAGGGACATGCCCAGTCAGGCAGCCATGCACACTGTACCGTTATCGATCCGGACAAGAATTTCCTTCTGGTGGGAGATAAAGGGACTGACCGTATTTACGTCTACCGGGTCGGTGAAAAGCTCAGCACCGCCTTTGTCTATCAGTTCCCTGAATTTTGCGGTGCAAGACACATTGCATTTGATCCGGTAACCGGACGGGTGTACTGCACTCTGGAATTCAGTTCCGAACTTGCTTCCTTTGATTTCGACAAAAAAACCGGTGCTCTCCGTGAGATTGACCGAATCTCCACCGTCGCACCGGATTTTACAGGCCGCAATGAACCGGCCACATTGAGAGTTCACCCAAACGGCGGCTATATCTATGTCAATAACCGCGGGGAAGATACCATTGTTACCATTTGTGTGGATTCCGACGGACATCTGACCAGGAAACACGCCTTTTCCCTTGGAAAATCCACGGATCCGGGAACTGCAACCCGCCAGATGGAACTGACACCGGACGCTTCCTATCTCTTCGTTCCGGAACGTCCTGCCTATCAGATCCGTATCCTGCAGATCCACACCGACGGAACTTTGAGCGATGTGAACCGGGTTCCCATAGAAAATCCGGTATTCATCTGCTTTGCCGAGCTGTAAACAGCCCTTTATTCAAACTGTGCCTGATACAGTCTCCGGTACATACCATCACGTGACATCAGGCTTTCATGGGTGCCCTGCTCTACAATGTCACCATGATCCATAACCAGAATCAAATCTGCATTCTGTATCGTAGAGAGGCGATGGGCGATAACAAAACAGGTTTTGTTTTTCATCAGTTCCCGCATAGCCTTCTGAATCTGAATCTCGGTGCGGGTATCGACATTGGAGGTAGCCTCATCGAGAATCAGCATATGGGCATCCAGAAGCATGGCTCTTGCAATCGTAAGCAGCTGCTTCTGTCCTTTGGAAATGTTGGTACCCTCTTCCGTCAGAATTGTGTCATAGCCCTCCGGGAGATGCATGATAAAATTGTGAATCCTGGCTGCCTTGGCCGCTGCAATCACTTTTTCACGGCTTGCACCCGGGCATCCGTAGGCAAGATTTTCGTAGATTGTTCCGGTAAACAGCCAGGTATCCTGAAGCACCATGGCGTAGGCTTTCCGAAGACTGTCCCGGGTCAGCTGCCGGATTTTGTGATCGTCCACACAAATCGTTCCGGATTCCACATCATAAAAACGCATCAGCAGATTAATCAGTGTCGTCTTTCCGGCTCCCGTGGGGCCTACTATGGCCACCAGTTTGCCCGGTTCTGCCCGAAAGCTGAAATCATGAATGATCGTCTTTCCAGGATCATAGCCAAACCGGATATGTTCTCCTTCCACTTCTCCTCTGACATCGGAAAGTTCCTCTGCATCGGGAACATCTTCGGGTTCCGGCAGTTCATCCATCAGGCGGAAAACACGCTCTGCTGCTGCCAGGGAAGACTGCAGCTCACTTAAGATATTGGCTGCCTCATTGATCGGACCGGAAAACTTCCTCGAATACAGTACAAAGGAGGAGATATTTCCCACCGTCATGCCTCCTGCCAGATACAGCAGTGCTCCAAAGACGCTGACCAGAGAGAGGGAAAGATTGTTGATAAAATTGACGGTCGGTCCCACAATACTCCCGTAATATTCCGCCTGATAATACGCCTCCACGGCTTCTTCATTCTTCACATCAAACCGGTCTATCGTATAATCCGCCCGGTCATAGGCACTTAGGGTTTTCTGACCGCTGACCATCTCCTCCACAAATCCGTTGAGTTCACCCAGTTTTGCAGAACGTCTGCGGAATAAAGGGCGCGTCTTTCCTGTCATATATTTTGTCAGAATCACGGAAAGGGGCACGGTAAAAGCAAAAACAAGCACCAGCTTTGGTGAGATGACAATCATCATGGCGAGAGCTCCGACCACAGTGATGACCGTCGTCAGAAGCTGTATCACATCGTTGGAAAGAGATTCATTGACCGTGTCAATATCATAGGAAATCCGGCTGATAATATCACCTGTCTGATGCACATCAAAATAGCCCACCGGCAGAGACATCAATCGCTCGAACACGTCCTTTCTCATACGGTACATGACCTTCCGGCTGATATGGATCATCAAAATCTGCAGACCATAGGACAAAACTGAGGAGATCACGTAAAATATTGCAAGCCAGGCGGCATAATAAAAGACTTTTTCAAAAATGACACTTCCCTTGCCCGGCTCAATGGCATCAATGGCATAGCCGGAAAGCATCGGGCCTACCAAAGCAAACAGGTTGCTTCCAATGGTACACAAAAGTGCCAGAAGAAGCCACCAGCGATATTCCATCATATAGATGGCAAGCCGCACCATCGTCTTTTTCCGGCTGACCGGTTTTTTTCGGTTCTGACTGTTTTCTGCCACTTTTGTTACGCCTCCTTTCCATATCCCATCTGCGACCGGCTGATCTCCTGATACAAAGGACAGGAAACCAGCAGCTCCTCGTGGGTTCCATAACCGGACATTTTTCCATCTTCCAGCACCAGAATATGATCGGCATGGCTGATGGAACTGATGCGCTGCGCAATGATTACCAGTGTGGTATCTGAAAAATGCTCCCGGATTTCCTTCCGTAGTGCCGCATCGGTACGGTAGTCCAGCGCACTCGAAGAATCGTCCAGAATCAGAATTTCCGGATGAGCCGCCAGCGCACGGGCAATCAGAACACGCTGCTTCTGTCCTCCGCTTAAGTTTGCACCGCGGATATCCAGATGCTCTCTTGTCTGATCTTTTTTCTCTTCCACAAATTCACTGGCACGGGCATAACTCAGCGCCTGCCGAATCTCTTCCTCCGAAAGTCCCCGTCCCAGACGTACATTTTCCTCGATCGTATCCTCAAAAATCGTGTCATTCTGGAAAACAACACCGAATTTTCTGCGAAGCTCCGCCTTTTCGATCGTGCGGACATCTCTTCCGTCAATCCGGATGGTACCCTCGTCCGCATCATAGAGCCGCATCAAAAGCGCGGCAAGCGTCGTTTTTCCGGAACCGGTCTCACCGATAATGCCAAGCGTCTCACCCTTTTTTATGGAAAGCGTGATATGCTCCAGATCCGGAATTTCCTTATGGTAGGAAAAGCTCACATCCTCAAAGGAGAATTTCTCTTCTGTGTGATCTTTGCGCCAATCTCTGACCTCCAAAAGCTCCAGTACCTTCATGTCATCAACAGCTTCCACCACATCCATCACACGGTTGGCAGATGCCGTACCCTTGGACAGCATGACAAACATTCTGGAAATGGACATCAGCGCATTCAGGATAATCGAAAAGTAAGTCATAAAAGCCAGAATCTTTCCCACTTCTGTGGTTCCCGCATGGACACGGTAAGCCCCTACAATGATTACCAGCACAAGCCCCAGATTCAGGATCAGATTCATCACCGGATTTAAGACGGCTGTCACAATTCCCGCTTTTTTATCCCGCGCTACCACCTCCTGATTCACCTCGGAGAACCTGCGGGCCTCATGATCTGTTCTTGAAAGCGCTTTGATCACACGGATTCCCGCAATATCCTCCCTCACCAGGCGTACCATCCGGTCAGCGGCTTCCTGGAGACCGGTAAAAAGCGGCAGCCCCTTTCTCATAACCAGCACGGTAATCAGCGCAAGAATCGGAAGGGAAGCCAAAAGAACCAGAGACAGCACCGGATCCAGTGTCATGGTGACACAGATGCCTCCAATCAGCAGGATCGGCGCGCGCACGCCCAGTCTCTGGATCCGCGCCAGCATCTGATGGATATTGTAGGTATCCGAGGTCAGACGGGATATAATCGACGGCTTTGTAAATTCATCCATCTGGTGTCCCGACAGATTCATGACCCGTGCAAACAGATCGTGGCGAACCACGCGGGTGGCATCACTGGCAACCCGGGACGCCATCCGGTTGGCGATAATGTTAAATACGGCTGCACAGATCGAGCAGGCAACCATAACACCGCCCCACAAAAAGACCGGTCCTTTCTGTCCAAGCGGAATTACCGAATCAATGATGTATGCCAGAACGTAGGGAATACAAAGATCCATAATGGTTCCGATAAATTTGATCACAAACCCGATGGACATACGAAAATAATAAGGTTTCAGATAACGGGTGATAAGCAGCTTCATTTCAAAATTTTCCTCTCCCATACCCGCATAAACTGACAGGTATCTATGATTTTTTAATCATACACCCATCGACATATGCCGTGCAAGCGGCGTTTTCATAAAACCTCATCATCCACATTTTCCAAAAGCTCTGCGTTAAAGGCCATGCTTTCCTCATACATTGCTTCCAGGTTTTCGATTTTCCAATCCGAAGTGGAACTGTTCCCCATGGTCATCATAAGCCGTCCCTCCGGCCTGTGATAATTTTCCATTAAATAGCGCACTTCCGTTCGCACCTCTTCCGGTGTGCCGAAGGCAAAAAGATACTGGACATCAATCCCGCACCAGATGCAGATTTGGCTGCCGTACTTTTCCGCGATTTTTCTTTCATCCATCGTATTTCTCTGGATAGGATGAATCACATCCAGGCCAATTTCAATAAAATCCGGCAAAAACAGCTCAATATTCCCACAGGTATGGAGCCAGAAATGGCAGCCCAGTTCATGGGCTTTATCGAAAAGCTTTTTGTAATAAGGCTTAAAAAATTCCCGGAAAATCTCCAGTGAAAAGAATGGGGCCGTCTGAATTCCGATGTCATCGGACACGAAAAAACCGTCCACATCCCATTTTTCCTTTGCCCGCTCCATGCCCCGCATGTAAAAATCCGTTAGTTTGGAGAAAAATCTGTGAATTGCCTCCGGATACAAATAAAAATCTGTCAGTGCGTTTTCCATTCCACGAAGCGACCACAGCCGCTCAAAGAAACAGTACCACCATCCTCCCAGGAGATATTTATCTCCTTTTTCTTTCTCTCCCACGATCATGGCAGGTGATTCCGCATCGGGAAAAGTATCAAAAAAGTCCTCTGCATCCTCCCAGTCCTCAATGAGACACTGGGCGTCCAGACCCACTCCTTCCTGCTCTTTTTTTCCCGGAGCCGACCAGAAATAATCCGGATCCTCTGCAGGCCCTTTTGTATTGCCCGGCATGTTATGGAATGCGGTATCTATGTCGCAGGGATACTTTTTAAGCCATTCTTCCCGGCTGATTTCCTCATTTTCAAACACATTTTTACCAATCCAGAAATCATACATCAAAGGCACAGGCAATCCCTGCCCTTTTCCTTCAATCACTCGTATTACTTCTTCTCTGTTCATACTGATCTCTCCCTCTTTATTCAATAAGCCAGAGGAATTTTAGGGGTGTAAAGCCCCCAAAAGCCCCTGGCACATCTGCGATTATTTACCCGGCAGTTTATTCCACAATCAGCGGATAGGGATCAAAGGTTTTCTCTTTGAGCTCTTCCATCGCCTTCTCCGGCATGGTTTCCCCGGAAAGCCACAGGGAATACTGGTATTCACAAAAGCCCGAGAGATCCATTTTGAAGTTGGTCTCCCAGGTATTGTTCATGACCCAGGAATAGATCGGACGGCGGTTATTTTCCTCTTTCTGATCGCACAGAAGGATCGGATGGTGGCGCATCTCACCCATATAGAACAGCGGAACATCTCTTGAGGCAACCAGAATACTCTGCTTTTCTCCCACAAAGGCAAGGCCGTCATCAGATGCATAGTATTCCATACAGCTTCCCGGCAGCTGATCGATCCCCGGACGGAACGCCTCTGCGCCTTTCTTCAGATACAGTTCCTGATGATCATCAACAGAAAGGGTCATCGGCAGGAAAACACTTTCAATATCCGTACTGATCGTCTTGCCCACCTCCATACGGAAATCAATGCGCGGAATCGCCTCATACAGCTTCAGAAAGACGCTGCAGTGCATGGTTCCCGGCAGTGTATAGACAAGCTCCAGAATCGTAAAGACGTCTCCTCTCTCTCTGCAGATGATTTCTTCCAGCCGGCCCGTATGCAGTACGGCATGCTTGCCGCGGATATTGCGGCCCATAATACTGCGCTCTCCGCCGGTTCGTCCGGCCGCTGACATCGGACTGTTTGCAACAGAAGTACATTCGTAAAGCGGTGTAAAGAACGGTGCCGCTCCCTCTCCGAGAAGATTTCTTCCGTCCGTCTTGCTGTAAAATCCGGTGATTCCTTCTTTCGGACGGTAGGTCAGGCGGAACCAGCGGTTTTCCATTTCATAGGGCAGGCGGTAAGTAACGGGATCATAGTCATTGACAATATCACGGATCCGCTCTGCGCCCACATAGGCTTTCCGGCTGTTTGCCTTCTCGGTCACCGGAGGAAGCTCTTCATAGGTATAATACTTCTCAGACACCCCTGCAAAAGAATCCAGAAATGTGATCCTTCTTCCGCGGGGATGCAAGGATACCTGACAAGGAATCTCTTTTCCGTCCTCACCGGTAATTCTCATTCTCTCAAGATAGGGATTCTCCACATAGAATTCCACCACCTGAAGATCCTCTTCCCGATTGGCCCTGCATACTTTCAGACGTCCGCTGGTATTATAGTACCGCAGAATATCGCCTTTTTTATCCGCAATCTGATTCAGCATCATGGATGCAGCCTCATGGGCTTTGGATGCGTAGCTGTTCTTGCGCATATCCAGATTCAGAACCATCGTATCGTAGGGACAGCTGATCGTACTGGAATGTCCCCAGGTATGCTCCGCATAGAGCAGCAGGTTATCCTCTGCCGTGCGGGAAAGTTCCGGATAATGCTCCTTTGTCTTCTCGTCCAGACGTTTGCACAAATCGTAACGGTGTCTTGCATCCAGATAATGTTTCACCGCATAGGGCGTGCTTCCCACTCCGTTTGCCCACCAGTCGGCCATATCCCCGCGGTATACCGGGCTGTCCGTCAGCTTTTCTCCGATCCGGTCATAAAGTTCCTGAAGAGATACCATCTCCAGCTTCACAGCACGATCGCTGCGCTTATTGTATTCCTGAATCACCCGTAAAATTCCCGTTTCCGGCGGCGCATTGTCACTGAACACACCCGATACACTGGCAATCAGGAAATCATAATTGTAGCCGTTTTCCTCGCAGAGAGAAACGTACTCTTCCAGATTTCTGTGCAGCACCTCAATCTCATCCGCCTCTGCCGGAACTTCTCCGAAAAGCCCCTGAGTCATGTAGTTTGCTCTTTTGTTTGGACGGATACCAAGGGCATTTCCCAGATTATAGTGCTCTCCATTCCATACCAGCAGACGTTTTCCGCTCTCATTCTCCCACCAGAACGCTTTCTGATTCTGGTACAGCGGATACATTCCGTGATGGCAGTGAATATTCGTATACAGAAATTCCACGCCATGATTGATCAGTGCATCCCTCTGGCCCATGGAAATTCCGTTAATATCCGCAAACATGGCGGTGCGCAGGGGAATGTTATACTCTTTTAAAATCCCGCACACCTCATCCAGACGATCGTTCAGCACCTGACAATCCACCAGATCGGTAAAGTTCAGGTAGTTGGCGGAAAGCCCGATTTTCTTTTCTTCAATGAGGCGGAAAAATTCTTCTTTTTCTTCCTCCGAAGCGGTTTTTAAGAAAGTCTCCACGCAGTACCAGGTCTCGCAGTTCCAGCGAAAATCACGGTTTGCAGGGTTTTTCATCAATTCCAGCACGGTTCGTATGTAGCCGGCCTGTCCGTAAATAACACGTTCCTGTAAATCGGTATACCCGATATCTGTATGTGAATGATGGATTACATACATCGTTTTAATCTGATGACTCATAACAAGGATTCTCCTTTTTCTTAACTATAAAGTTGACAAGCCCTGAATCGTTTTGACTGAGGTGTTCTCTGTGACATACAGAAAAATTCCGGATTTTCTGCAAAATTCGCAAAGCGGCTGCAGAAAAAAGTCCGCGCTTTTCGTAATCTGTCCTCCGACGCACAGACAATCCGGATGAAAATCGTTCAGAACCGGCGAAAGGGCCTCACACAGCATTTCGCCAAAGGTAAGGAAACACCTTTTTGCCTCTTTCCTTCCATTCTGTACACATTTCGAGAGCATTTTTCCGTCCATTGAGGTGCCAAGCATTTCTTTTGTCAGCCGCTCCAGCCCTCTTCGGGAAAAATAGTCATCCATGCAGCCATCCCGATAGGGAAGGGGATAAAGATATCCGTCTTTTGGCACGCCCTCTTCCGATCCGTCACACAGCTGCCCGTCCATGCCAAATGCACTGCCGCAGCCTGTACCGATACATACGAAAAGACATCTGCGAAATCCGGCTGCCGCACCGAACTTCATCTCTCCTTTGGTAAAAGCGGAAACATCGTTGATAAATTTCATGTTTTGCTCCAAAAGCTCCGGGAAGTTCAGCCTGCTTTTCAATTCCCTGCGCAGATTTTCCCCATACAGGGCATCGTACTTATCCAGTCCGCGCAGAAGACTGATCCCGTTTTCATAGTCAAAGGGTCCCGGGAAGGCCAGATGAATTCCACGGACTGATCTTTCCTTTGCTTCACCTGCCAGATCCTCCATGATTTCGGCAAAATGGGTCAAAAGTGCTTCCTTGGGCAGTGCAGCCTTTGCGGGATATTTTTTCACAGGACAGAGAAGTTCTCCCATCTCCGACACCGGAGCCGCTTTTATCTCTGTTCCGCCCACATCAAGACAAAGTATCATATGCTCTTTCCCTCCCTGCTTCCTTACCGGTAGATTTCTACCTGGAAGCTGCTGATTCCGGCCGGATAATAACTGTTGGCATACTCGACTGGAATTTTCTCTTTTGTCTCTCCCACAGAGGTCACAAAAATCGCAGGCTCAAAAGGGCTTGTCTTTAATTCCACCGCAATCTCTTTTGGAACCGGGACGACCTCCAGTTTTCTCGATGCATGCCACACAGACAGATTCCGTTCCGAAAGTGCATCATAAAAAGAAGCATCGCCAAAATCCAGCTCCTGCATATCCGGAAACAGCCGGTACGGTACATAGACAGTTGTATACACCACCGGCGCATTGTCGTGATATCCTTCCAGATAACGGACACGGACAAGTTTGGTAACCCTGGCATTCGCCGGAAGCTTCAGGGCTTCACAGACATGCTCCTTCGCCCGCTCTACATGAAGCTCCAGTACCCTGGTGTGCATCACCCGGTTATTCTTCTCGCTTTCCGCACGATAGCCCGTAATAAAGCTTGTGGATTCATGCAGTACCTTCGGCTGTGTGACAAACGTACCACGGCCTTTCACCCGCTCAAGATACCCCTCATGTGCCAGACCATCCAGTGCCTGACGGATCGTAGGGCGGCTGACATGAAGGATTTCTGCAAGTTCATTTTCCGTTGGGATCTGACTCCCAACCGGATATTCTCCCTGCAAAATGCGTGTTCTGATGTAATCTGAAACCTGTTGATGCAGTGCTTTTGCCATACCATTTCCTCCGTTTCCATTTCTCTTTTCAGACACCGCAAGTATACCATTGCGCTCCCGATATGTAAATACATATTTCGTTTTTTTGTCTTATATTTTCTCTTTATGTATTGACATATTTATCTGTTTTGTAATAATCTAAGAGTGCCAGGGCCAAAAGACCCTGCATGAAATCTGTATATATCACAAAAATGAGATCTGGAAAGAAAACGAGGTAGATTCATGAGCGTTAAAACCGCATTTCACAATTACGAACAATTCCCCCGCATACAGGTCAGTACAGACACTTTGGATCTGTCACTTGGTTTCTCCGAAATTGCCGGGCGTTTAAAGAAAGCCTGCCATTCCCCAAAGACAGTTCTTGTCGTTGAATGTTATCCGGGAGTCAACCAGGAAGAGCTCCTTGACGGATTGCTTACGCTCTCCCCTTCCCTTGTCATCCACAGTGATGATCTGGCCTTTGAGCCGGAGAAAATAGATGATCTGCTGGAAAAAGACCTGCTTCCCGATGATCCGGTCTTTGGCATTTTTACCATCCGCCGTCTGTCGGATTATTTCTATCCCGAGAAGCTTGCGCAGGCTGCCGCGTCCGTAGATGCCCTTTCCGATGGGCTGATTCTGATCTACGGTGTTGGCGCTTCCCTGGTACATCCGGGAGATATCACGGTTCTTGCGGACCTGACCCGCTGGGAGATCCAGCTGCGTTACCGCAAAGGCATGAATAACTGGCGCACCGCCAAAAAAGATCTGCCTCGCCTTAGCAAATACAAACGCGGTTTCTTTGCCGAGTGGCGCTGGGCAGATAAAGAAAAAGAGAAACTGCTTCCCATCCTTGATTTTTATCTGGATATGACCGTGGAAGGCAGCCCGGTGATGGCAGAGGGAAATGCCTATCGGGACGGAATCCGCCAGATTTCCAGGAGACCTTTCCGCATGGTTCCCTACTTTGACCCCGGCGTATGGGGCGGCAACTGGATGAAGGAACAGTTTGATCTTCCGGAAAACGGCAGCAATTATGCCTGGAGTTTTGACGGTGTCCCCGAGGAAAACAGTCTGATGCTGGGATTCGGAGAACGCACCCTTCAGACACCGGCGCAGAATCTGGTCTTTCTGCAGCCCCGCTCTCTTTTGGGTGAACGGGTTCACGCGCGTTTCGGCAAAGAATTCCCCATTCGTTTCGATATGCTGGATACCATCAACGGGCAGAATCTGTCTCTGCAAGTTCATCCGCTGACCGAGTATATCCAGGAACAGTTCAACATGCGCTATACCCAGGATGAAAGCTATTATATTCTCGATACGAAGGGGGACGATTCCTGTGTATGGCTTGGCATAAAAAGCGGGACGAATCCTTCGGACATGGCAAGAGATCTGGAACGTGCACAGCAGGGAGAATGCCCGTTTCCGGCTGAAAAATATGTAAACTGTATTCCGGTGAAAAAACACGATCATGTACTGATCCCGGCAGGTACCGTTCACTGTTCCGGAGCGAACACGATGGTTCTGGAAATCAGTGCCACACCCTACATTTTCACCTTCAAGCTCTGGGACTGGAACCGTCTGGATCTGGACGGAAAGCCCCGCCCGGTGCACCTAAAACACGGTCTTGCCAACATTCAGTGGGACCGCACCACTTCCTGGGTACAGGAGAATCTGGTGGATCAGGCACGGGAAGTTCACAGAGATGATCACTGTGTGGTAGAGCGCACCGGTCTGCATGAGCGGGAGTTTATCGACACGTACCGGATCAGTACCGCAGGTGATGCCCTCATCCACCGAAACGGCAGTGTCCATGTGATCAATCTGGTGGAAGGTGAACAGATCTTTCTTGAGAGTCCGGATCATTCCTTTGAACCGGTTCCGGTGCACTATGCGGAAACCTGCATCATTCCGGAAGCCGCCGGGGATTACCGCGTCGTCTCAAAAAATCAGCAGCCGGTCAAGGTCATCCTTGCCTGTGTAAGAAATTAAACAAAAAACCGGAACAAATCCTTGCCTCATTTTTAGAAGTCTGGGATCTGTTCCGGTTCTTTTGCTTTTTGTTCCTTTCAGCAAAAAAAAAACACCGTCCCCACGGCTCGAACGTCCGCAAAAACAGTGCTTTTCAATGCGCCTTCAGGGACTCGAACCCTGGACAAATAGATTAAGAGTCTACTGCTCTACCAACTGAGCTAAAGGCGCATTCTTTTGTTTTCTTGTTCCCTCTCGTGGAACGCAAGTGTAATTATACGTGATACATTGACAAAAATCAACCCCATTTTTAAGAAATTTTCACTTTTGTCAATATTTACAAAATTTTCTTTATAATTTACACAGTTTTTTGTAATTATTCGTTGTTTTTCCGTCCGCACGCCGATCAGTGACCTGCAATTTCCAGAAGCAATTCTTCCTTTTCCATCGCTCCCACAACAGACTTGATCAGCTTTCCGTTCCGAAACAGTGCAAAGGTCGGAATGGACATAATCCGATATCTTGCCGCCACCTCTACCGCCTGTTCCACGTCCACCCGGCAAAACCGGATTCCGGGCAGCTCTTCCGCCATCTCATTTACGATCGGCTCCATCATTCTGCAGGGCCCGCACCAACCGGCATAAAAATCCACCAGCACCGGTTTGGCAGAGTCAAGCACCTGTTCCTCAAAATTTACTTCTTTGACATCCTGTACCATACATACCTCCGTTTTTCCGGAATTCTCTTTTCAAAAGAGAATTCCTATCTTTTCTTTTTTTCTTTGCTGTTGATCTTTTTCAGAGCTCCCTCCAGTTCTTTCACAGACTTTTGCAGTCTGGACAGCGATCCGTCCGAACGGGTATTTTCATAGCCGAATTCCCGCAGTTTCTGTGTCAATGGATTCTGCTTTCTCATGATTTCCCAGCCTTTTTCCTTTCTGGTACAGTATATGCAAAAGATCCCGGATTATGTTCTCTTCACGACTGTATCTTAAGACTGTCCAAGATACTCTGCCGTCATTTTGCAGATCGGGTTTCCGGCCAAAGAAAATTTTTCCTCATACTCTGTCATAACATTTCCTTCGCACAAGTCTTTCTCATGGTGCAGGTCAAAGGAAAAAGACAGGATTTTCCAGTTGGAGGCATTTCCCATCTCCTCCAGTGAAAATTCAAACAAATCCCTGTTATCCGTCTTGAATTCCAGAGTACCGCCTTTCTTTAAAATCTTCTCATACCGCCCAAGGAATTCACCGGAAGTCAGTCTTCTCTTGGCATGCCTCTCTTTTGGCCAGGGATCCGAAAAGTTCAGGTAGATCCGATCGGTTTCCTCCTCCCCGAACACTTCCGGAAGCTGCCTCGCATCCATACGGATAAAATACAGATTCGGCAGATCCTTCTCCAGTTTTTCTCTTTTCTGGACTGCCCGGAGCAGAACACTGTCATACATCTCAATTCCCACATAATTGATCTCGGGATGCAGCTCCGCCATATCCATCAGGAAACGCCCCTTTCCCATACCTACTTCTATGTGGATGGGATGTTCATTTCCAAAGAGCTCACTCCAGCTTCCTCTCTTTTTCTCCGGCTCCTGTACAACCCATCTGTTTGCCGCAATCACCTCTTTTGAACCTCTGATATTTCTCAGTCGCATACGATCTATTTCCTCTTTTTCCATAGCTTTTTTGTTCCGTATGTCCCATTATAAGCATTCCTTTGATGATGTGCAAGAAAAAGTATTTTCTCTCAACTGCACATGGCTCGTATCTGCTCTTATTCACATGACATTTGCACTCAAATGCTTTACTCCTTGTCTATTTTTTCTCAAAATCCCTCCTGCATTTTGACTTTTTTTTACATATTTAATATGCCTTTTTCCAGAAAAATAGTGTAGAATAACAAATCGTAAAGAGAAATCGTTTTTTATTCCTCTTTACAGAACAATTCATAAGGAGGGAAAGCGATGCTATGGAATCTGTAATCAATAAGCTTGCTGAGATCGAAAAAGCTGCTGCCCGCATCCTGCAGGGTGCGGAAAATCAGAAAAAGCTTCAGGATGAGCAGCAGGATGAGCGAATAGCCAAGTTCGATGCAGAGCTGGAAGCCGAAACAGAGAGCCGGATCCGGCAGATCACAAATAACCTCCAGGCCAAGACAGACGCGGATCAGAAAAAGCTTCACACATCTGCCGCAAAACTTCTGTCTTCACTGGATACCTATTACACGCAGAATCACGGAACTCTGTCCTCTCAGATCTGTGAACAAATCATAAGGAAGTGAAACTATGAGCGGTCTATTATCCTACAGTGGTCTCACCACAAAGATACGGGCTATGCAGAGTCATCTTCTGAATGACCGGAATTTTCGCGAAATCGTAGAGCTCGAAGGCGTCCCTCAGGCCGTTTCCTATCTGAAACAGCAAAAGGCTTATGCTTCCCTGTTTGACGGCTGTGACGAATCCCAGCTGCATCGAGGGGAAATCGAGAAGATGCTGCGGCTTACTGTTTATCGTGATTTTTCCAAGCTTTACCGTTTCTCCAACGTCGAACAGCGGAAATTTCTGGAGCTGTATTTTAAGCGCTATGAGATCGCAATCTTGAAGGAATGCTTAAATACCGTCTTTGACCACCGCGACGTGATCCTGAATCTGTCGATCTACGAGGAATTCTTTAACAAGCATTCCCAGCTCAATATCAGTCTCCTTGCAGCCTCAAATACGATCGGAGAACTGATCCAGAACCTGAAGGGGACGGAATATTACGCCCCGCTGGAACGGCTGAATACCCTCGAGCGTCCCACACTGTTCGATTATGAAATGACTCTGGATCTGTACTATTTTGCACAGATGTGGAAACAAAAAGCAAATGTAGTGACCGGCAGCGACCTGGAAGAGCTGACCCGCGCCTGGGGAAGCAAATTCGATATGCTCAATCTCCAGTGGATCTACCGTTCCAAACGCTACTATCACATGACCAGCGCAGAGATCTATGCCCTGCTGATACCCGTTTCTTACAAGCTCGACAAAAAGATCATCAAAGCTCTGGTGGAAGCCGAGAATATGAGTGTATTTTCTCAGATATTGGAGCAGACCTATTATGCCAAGCGGTATGATTCCTTCACTTCGGAGACACTGGAATCCATGTATGCTGCCATTATGAAGCAGATTCTCTCCAGTGAATCCCGCAGGAATCCCTATTCCGTGGCCACCATATACTCTTACCTCTATCACAAAGAGCATGAGGTAAACCGGCTTATTATTGCTCTCGAATGCGTGCGTTACCGCATAAGTCCAGACGAAGCGATGCAGCACGTAGCGAAGACATAAATGGCTGATAAGATCAGCAAAGCAATTTATCACACGGGGAGGTGTACTCATTGATTGTAAAAATGAAATTTCTGAGCATCACCGGTCCGAAAGCCGATATTGACCGTGTGGTCGACACGTATCTCTCCAAGTATGAGATTCATCTGGAAAACGCTCTGACGGAGCTCTCAACGCTCAAAAACATCACACCGTACATTCAGATCAATCCTTACAAGGAGACCCTAAAGCAGGCAGAAGACTTTATCGCAAGCCTCGGGGAAAATGTACCGGCCACGACCAAAACGCTTTCACTGGAAGATGCCATCAACTGTGTTCATGACCTGGATCATTCTTTGAGCCAGCTGAGTCAGGAACACCAGGACCTGGAAAACCAAAAGAAGCAGCTTATGGAAAAAGCTGAAAAAATTGCTCCGTTCCAGGGACTCCACTGCAATCTGTCTTCCATACTGGATTTCCACTTTATCAAATTCCGGTTCGGCAAGATTGCGAAAGAATACTACAACAAATTTGAAAACTATGTTTACGAGAACTGCAACACGGTATTTTACCGCTGTCACTCGGATGATCAGTATGTCTGGGGCATCTATTTCTGTCCGAGAGATCAGGTCACCAAAGTCGACGCAGCCTTCTCTTCTCTGCATTTTGAACGGATCTATGTTCCGGATGAATATCACGGAACACCCGAGGACGCTTTTGCAGCCCTGGCAGCCGAGATCAAAAAGACCGATGACGCGTTAAGCGAATGCGACCGCCGTCTGGCCGCTTGTCTTTCGGACTCCGCCGAAGATCTGGTTGCAGCAAGAAACAAACTGGCAAACCTGTCCGGCAATTTCGATGTGCGCCGTCTGGCCGCCTGCACAAAATCCCATAAGGATACGTTCTATGTCCTGTGCGGATGGATGTCTGAAAAAGACGCAGCAGCCTTCCAGAAGGATATCGAGAACGACGCGAACCTGTTTTGCTTTATTGAGGACGACGACAACAATGTACTCCGTCAGCCGCCCACAAAGCTGAAGAATCCGAAAATTTTCCGTCCCTTTGAAATGTACGTGAAAATGTACGGACTTCCCAACTATAACGAGATCGATCCAACCATATTTGTGGCAATTACCTACGCCTTTATCTTCGGCGTCATGTTCGGAGACGTGGGACAGGGGCTTTGCCTGGTCATCGGAGGCGCGCTTTTGTACCGCCTCAAGAAAATGGATCTGGCAGCAATCCTTAGCACCTGCGGTATTTTCTCCGTAATTTTCGGATTTCTGTTCGGCAGCTTCTTCGGTTTCGAGGATGTCATCCCTGCCCTCTGGATTCACCCGAAGGAAAAAATGACCACACTGCCTTTCATCGGTCAGATGAATACCGTATTTGTGGTTGCAGTTGCATTTGGTATGTTCCTGATTCTTACCACGATGGTACTTCACATCATCAATGCTCTGAAAAATCATCGCCTGGGAGATGCACTGTTTTCTCAGAATTCACTGGCAGGTTTTGTATTTTACGGTTCCCTGACTCTGGTTCTGTTTCTTCTGATGACAGGTCACAGCGCTCCGGCCGTCGGATTGATGGTTGTGATGTTCGGCGTCCCGGCTGTTGTCATTTTCCTGAAAGAGCCTCTGGAGCGCCTGATTGAAAAGAAGGGTGATGCCCTTCCCAAAGAAGGCAAGGCCATGTTCTTTGTTCAGAGTTTCTTTGAATTATTCGAGATCATGCTGAGTTACTTTTCAAACACGATCTCCTTTGTCCGTGTCGGTGCTTATGCCGTCAGCCACGCAGCCATGATGGAGGTTGTCCTGATGCTGGCCGGCGCCACCACAGGAGGCAGCATTAACTGGGCTGTCATTGTTCTCGGCAATATCTTCGTAGCAGCCATGGAGGCCCTTCTGGTATCCATTCAGGTACTCCGTCTGGAATACTACGAGATGTTCAGCCGCTTCTATGAGGGCAACGGTAAACCTTTCCAGCCGTTCCTCAAAAAAAGCGAGACAAAATAAACTGCATCAGCCGGATGGCTGTGCAAACGTATAGGAGGATAATTATTATGAATTCAGTAATTGTACAGGTACTCACCGCCGCTGCACTGGTATTAACAATTCTTGTTCCCACTGCTTATTATTTCAAAGGAGAAGGCAGCAAAAAGCGTTACAAAAAATCTCTGACAGCAAATGTCTGCGGTTTCTTCGGACTTCTTCTTGTCGCTACTGTCGTAACCTTTGCAGGCGCAACCACCGCATCTGCAGCTGTTGATACCGGCGCAGGCTTTGCCACCGGTCTTGGCTACATCGCAGCCGCTCTGGTAACCGGTATGTCCGGTATTGGTTCCGGTATCGCCGTTGCTTCTTCCGCAAGCGCAGCTCTTGGCGCAATCAGTGAAGACGGAAGCGTATTCGGTAAATCCATGATTTTCGTAGCTATGGCCGAAGGTATCGCACTGTACGGCCTGATCATCTCCTTCATGATCCTTGGTAAACTTTGATCTGTAAACCACTGCTCATCTTTACCGGAGGAAACCCAATGAAAATGTTTTTGATCAGTGATAACGTCGACACTCAGACCGGTATGAGACTGGCCGGTGTGGAAGGCGTTGTGGTTCATGAGCGCGAGGAGCTTTATGATGCTCTTTCAAAGGCACTTTCGGATAAGGAGATCGGCATCATCCTTCTGACAGAAAAGTTCGGGAAGGAATTCCCGGACATTCTGGAGGATGTCCGGCTCAACCACAAACTGCCGCTGCTCATTGAGATTCCGGACCGCCACGGTACCGGACGTGCGCCGGACTTTATCACTTCCTTTGTAAATGAATCCATTGGTCTTAAGCTGTAAAAAAAACCTGGAGGTGACAACATTGACAACTGAAGAAAAACTTCAGAATTTTTACAATCATTCTCTCGACAGTGCCAGCCGTGAAGCCGAGCGCCTGATCGCAGATCATCAGCACGCGCTGGATAAGCTTTTTTCGGAACACAAAGAGATAAAACTGCGTCAGGCAGAAGAAGAAGTTGCTGCCGAAACAGAAAAAGCAAAAAGAGACATTAACAAATCCCTTTCCGCAGATCAGCTGCAGATCAAACGCCAGCTGTCGCGAAAAAATATGGAGTTAAAGGACCAGCTTTTCGCGGAAGTGCGTGAAAAACTGAACGAATACAAAAAAGATCCCTCCTACGAGGATTATCTTGCCCGCAAGATTCGCGAAGCAGTCGATTTTGCCGGAACGGATCATCTAAAACTGTATCTGG
Organism: Lachnospiraceae bacterium; assembly: GCA_028727605.1. Lineage (GTDB taxonomy): Bacteria > Bacillota > Clostridia > Lachnospirales > Lachnospiraceae > Fusicatenibacter. The sequence goes on along the minus strand of JAQYOA010000112.1, from coordinate 5,859 downwards.
ATTCATCCGATGAAGCTCACAAAGCTTCTCTGGAATCGAAACTTTCCGTCACACTGACCATTTCCTCCATTCCATTCCTTGGTGGCATCCGGGCAGTGATCCCGGAGAAAAACATTCTGATCGATAATTCCTTTGAAACGCTGATCGCCGAGGAACGGGAGAATTTTATCTTTCACGGAGGTATAGGCCATGAATAAAACCGGAATAATTTACGGCGTCAACGGTCCGGTTGTTTACCTGAAAGGAAACACCGGATTCAAAATGTCCGAGATGGTTTACGTAGGTGAGGACCGTCTGGTCGGGGAAGTCATCGGCCTTACAAAAGAAACCACCACCATTCAGGTCTTTGAGGAGACTACGGGACTGCGTCCGGGAGAAACGGTAATCGCCACCGGCGATGCTCTGTCCGTTACTTTAGGACCCGGTATCCTGAACAATATTTTTGACGGTATTGAACGTCCCTTATCCGAGATCGCAAAACAATCCGGCAAATACATCAGCCGCGGTGTTTCCGTGGATTCTCTGGATACCCAAAAGAAATGGGATGTCCATGTAACCGTTTCAGAAGGAGAGGAAGTCCTCGCCGGAGCTGTCATTGCCGAGACTCAGGAAACCCGCTCCATCCTTCACAAATCCATGGTTCCTCCGGATGTAAACGGCCATGTTACCTGGGCTGCCCCGGACGGACAATACACCATTCTTGATCCGATCGTAAAAGTACAGCTGGAAAACGGGACCGAGCGCACACTGACTCTGGCTCAGAAATGGCCCATCCGTGTTCCGCGCCCCACACTGAAGCGTTATCCGGCCAGTGAGCCTCTGATCACCGGTCAGCGTATCCTGGATACCATGTTCCCCATCGCCAAGGGAGGCACCGCTGCCATCCCCGGAGGATTCGGAACCGGAAAGACAATGACACAGCACCAGATCGCAAAATGGTCCGATGCCGATATCATCATCTACATCGGCTGCGGCGAGCGTGGAAATGAGATGACTCAGGTTCTCGAAGAGTTCCAGGAGCTGATCGATCCGAAAAGCGGCAACCCTCTGATGGACCGTACCACACTGATTGCCAACACTTCCAACATGCCTGTAGCCGCCCGTGAGGCTTCTCTGTACTCCGGTCTGACTCTTGCCGAGTACTACCGCGATATGGGATACGACGTAGCCATCATGGCAGACTCCACCTCCCGTTGGGCGGAGGCTCTCCGTGAGCTGTCCGGACGTCTGGAAGAAATGCCTGCCGAGGAAGGTTTCCCGGCTTATCTGGCTTCCCGGCTGTCTGCGTTCTATGAGCGTGCTGGTATGATGCAGACTTTGAACGGTGCCGAAGGCAGCGTCTCCATCATCGGAGCTGTCTCTCCGCAGGGCGGTGACTTTTCCGAGCCGGTAACCATGAATACCAAGCGTTTCGTGCGCTGCTTCTGGGGACTGGATAAGTCTCTGGCTTATTCCCGTCATTTCCCGGCCATTCACTGGCTCACCAGCTACAGCGAATATCTGAATGATCTCGCTCCCTGGTACAAAGACCACGTTCATAAAAACTTTGTGGATATGAGAAATCAGCTCATGGCAATCCTGAACTCCGAGAGTTCTCTGATGGAAATCGTAAAACTGATCGGAAGTGACGTACTTCCCGATGATCAGAAACTGACTCTGGAAATCGCAAGAGTGATTCGTCTTGGTTTCCTGCAGCAGAATGCTTTCCACAAAGATGATACCTGCGTTTCTCTGGAAAAGCAGTATAAAATGATGGAGATTATCCTCTATCTCTATAAGAAATCCAAAGCCCTCGTAACGCTCGGTATGCCCATGTCCGTGCTGAAAGAGGACACCATCTTCGACCGTGTCATTGCAATCAAATACGATGTCCCCAATGACCGCCTCGATCTGTTTGACGACTACAAAAAAGCAATCGACACCTTCTACAATAAGGTACTCGAGAAGAATGGTTAAGGAGGGAATTCCATTATGGCAATTGAATATTTAGGCCTCAGTGAGGTAAATGGCCCTCTGGTCGTCCTGGAAGGCGTGAAAAACGCATTTTATGAGGAAATCGTGGAATTTACGGTCAACGGCACGGAAAAGAAACTAGGCCGTATTGTGGCGGTCTATGAAGACAAAGCTATTATTCAGGTATTTGAGGGAACTTCCAACATGTCCCTGGATAACACGCATACCCGTCTGACCGGACATCCCATGGAAATTGCTCTTTCCGAGGATATTCTGGGCCGTACCTTTGACGGTATCGGAAAACCCATTGACGGTCTTGGACCGATTGATTCTGAAGTACACCTGAACATCAACGGTATGCCGCTGAACCCGGTTACCCGAAAATACCCGAGAAACTATATTAACACCGGTATCTCCGCCATCGACGGTCTGACAACACTGATCCGCGGACAGAAGCTTCCGATCTTTTCCGGAAACGGTCTTCCCCACGATCAGCTGGCCGCACAGATTGTGCAGCAGGCTTCTCTGGGCGGAGACTCCGATGAAAAATTCGCTATCGTATTTGCCGCTATGGGTGTCAAATACGACGTGGCAGAATTCTTTCGCCGCACCTTCGAAGAGAGCGGCGTATCCGATCACGTTGTCATGTTCCTGAACCTGGCCAACGATCCGGTGGTTGAGCGTCTGATCACTCCGAAAGTTGCCCTGACTGCCGCAGAATATCTGGCGTTTGAAAAAGGCATGCACATCCTGGTTATCCTGACGGATATCACATCTTTCTGTGAAGCCATGCGTGAGGTTTCCTCCTCCCGCGGTGAGATTCCTTCCCGAAAAGGTTATCCCGGATATCTGTACAGTGAGCTTGCCACCCTGTACGAACGTGCTGGAATCGTAGACGGCATCGACGGATCGGTAACTCAGATCCCGATTCTGACCATGCCAAACGATGATATCACCCATCCGATCCCTGACCTGACCGGTTACATCACGGAGGGACAGATCGTACTGGATCGACAGCTTCACGGCCAATCCATTTACCCACCGATCAGTGTGCTGCCAAGTCTTTCCCGTCTGATGAAGGACGGCATCGGTGAGGGGTATACAAGAGCCGATCATCAGGATGTAGCCAATCAGCTGTTTTCCTGTTACGCCAAGGTGGGAGATGCCCGCTCTCTGGCTTCCGTTATCGGTGAAGATGAGCTCTCTCCCATCGACAAGCAGTATCTGGTCTTTGGAAATGCTTTCGAGCATCAGTTTATCGGACAGGGTATGGATGAGAACCGTTCCATGCAGGATACGCTGGATAAAGCCTGGGATCTGCTGGGACTGCTTCCGAGAGAAGAACTGGACCGTGTGGATACGAAGGTTCTGGATCAGTATTATCATCCGACTACCATTGATCCGGCAGCACAGGCAATCGCCGACGCTGATGCTATGAATGAATAAGGAGTGATATCTCAATGGATCCGAATACTTTTCCCACCAAGGGAAATCTCATTCTTGCAAAAAACTCTCTGAAACTGGCTCACATGGGCTTTGATTTGATGGATAAGAAGCGTAACATTCTGATCCGGGAGCTGATGGGTATGATCGACCAGGCGAAAGACATTCAGCGTCAGATCGATGTTACTTTCCGCGAAGCCTATGCCGCTCTGCAGATTGCCAACATGGAAATCGGTATCACCAATGTTCAGACCGTATCCTACACTGTCCCGGAAGAACAGTCTATCCGGATCAAGACCCGAAGCATCATGGGCGTAGAGATTCCTCTGGTGGAAGCTGATCCTTCCGGTCAGGCACCCACCTATGCCTATTACAGCACAAAGGAATCCCTTGATCAGGCTCGTCAGGCATTTGAGAAGGTAAAGGAACTGACCATCAATCTGTCCATGATTGAGAACTCCGCTTACCGTCTGGCTGCCGCCATCAAAAAAACGCAGAAAAGAGCGAATGCGCTGAAGAACATTACCATCCCCCACTACATGCAGCTGTCCAAGGATATTGCAGAGGCACTGGAGGAAAAAGAGCGTGAAGAATTTACCAGACTGAAAGTGATCAAGCAGAGAAAAAATAAAGCGGGCTAAACTGCCCTGCAAAAAAAGAAAGGGACACGTCATCGGCCGATGATCTGCCCCTTTCTTTTTTTCTGTCCAGAGTTCTTCGCAATTAAAAATCATACCGCAAAACGGCACAGTTTTTCACTCCGAACGCAGCATATTCCTCATTTGTCATTTCATAAAAATAAGACTGAATCACCCGGGAGATTCCGTTGTGTGCCACAAGAATGTAGGTTTTCTCCTCCGACTCTGCCCGAATCTCGTCCAGCAAATTATAAATCCTCTGTGCCAGATGAAGCATCGATTCTCCGCCCTCATACCGGTTGGCAAACTGTGCTTTCGCCTTCTGAAATTCCGCTCCGTTTCTCGCGGTAGACTCGTATTTTCCAAAATTCTGTTCCTTCAGCCGCGGCTCTTCCCGCGCCGGAATTCCTGTAATCTCAGAGATGTGCCTTGCTGTATCCGCAGCACGGATTAACGGCGAATAGAGGATTTCATCGGCATGAATTCCCTCCTCCAGAATCTTTTTTCCCGTCTCAATCGCCTGACAGTGGCCAAGCTCTGTCAGAGCAATGTCGGTGGCACCGCAGATTTTATTTTCCACATTCCAGATGGTCTGACCATGCCGTACAAAATATACATGTCCCATTTTGTCGATTTCCTTTCCTGATCGTTTGGATGTTACGCTTTCTTGCGGCTCGTTGTCTCTTTTTCAATTAATACTGCCGGAACCATACTCTCATACGGCAGATCGTCTTCCAGAGACTGAACCGCAAGCTGCGCCATAAGAGAAATGTTCTGATCGATGGATGTAATCGGGTAAATCGCATAATTGGATGCCGGAGAGTTATCGTATCCGACAAGTTCTATTTCATCCGGAATCCGGATCCCTTTCTTGATACACTCTTTTTCGAAAAGGCTGGCAATATCATCGTTCGAGCAAAATACGCCGATCTTTTTCCCCGCATATTTTTCCGTGATGCGGCAAACCAGCTCGCACATGGATTTGGTTGCCTGTTCCGTATAAGTATCGGTGAAATTATGTTCAATCAGTCTCTCATAGCATCTGTCCCTGACCTCATACTCAAATCCCAGAATCCGCTTGAAAGACGGCCAGTCTTCCCGGAAATCATTGTTGATATGAAGAAAGACTTCGCATCCGTTGCGTATCAGAAGATCTGCTGCCAGTTTCCCGCCGGTAAAATTATCATGGTTAATCTGTTTAAAATTACCTCCTGCGCGTTCAATCGAAATGACCGGAACCGGAAGTGCCTCAATATCTTCCGCCAAAAGAAGATGACTTAGCAGAATCAGACCTTTTATCCGGTAGGAAAGCAGGCTCTGAATCAGCATAAGCTCCTCTTCTCTGGATTGATCGGAGGTATAGACAATAAACCGATAGCCCTTTTCCTTTCCATATTTGATCAACTGATTCAGAAGCTCCGTATAAAAGCCCAAATGCAGATGGGGAAAGATCACTCCGACCAGATTGGATTCCCCGGTTACCAGACTGCGGGCCAGATGATCCTGCTGATAATTCAGTTCTTTGATTGCACTTTCAATTTTATCCTGTGTTCTCCCGGAAAGGAGCTCAGGGTGGTTAAAATACCTGGAAACCGTGGTAAGAGAAACCCCGCTCCGCTCTGCAATATCCGTAATTTTCGCTTTATTCATGAAAGAACCTTTCTGTGATTTCATTTCTCTGTTCTTGTGCTCTATGATGATACCTGCGGATTTCTCCGCGTTTCACGCTCCCGAAATCCGAAAATCATTCGCATTCCGCTCATTTTTCTGCGAAAAATGGCTCCTTGCTCATGTTTTTGCGGGTCGCAATGTCCTGCTTTTTCAA
>JAQYOA010000111.1 GCA_028727605.1 Lachnospiraceae bacterium | reverse complement strand
CAAGGGATACCACCGCAAAGGTACCAAGAGACTGTGTCAGTGTTGTGATAACCAGAGCTTTGCCAGAATTTTTGAGTTTGCTCCAGATCAGTTCGGAACCAAGCATTACGCCGAAGGCACACTGCATCCAAATGATGATTGTTTTATACCAGCCGGCCTCCAGAAGACGAGAGGGAAGCAGTTTTACGGCATGGGGACCGAATACCATACCGACAATCAGCCATCCGAGTATCGCCGGCATTTTGATTTTTGTCATCAGTTTTCCTGCCGCAAAGGCAAGAACGAGTACAGCAATCCATTGTAAAATATTGAGCATCATGTTATTTCTCTCCTTTTGCAATTCCATACAGCATATAATCAAACAGTTTCGGCAGAATCAGTTCGTGCATGGTGGCTTTTTTCTCAAGTGAAGTGTCCTGAAAGGAAGAACTGCCCAAATATCCGTTCAGCATGAGCTGCATCAGGTGAAAATAAGAAACTGCATCTTTTCTTGTGACGCCTTCCCGCAGAACCAGGGTATCTAATGTACGGCTGTAGATCCTGTCGTTGAGTTCGTTGAATTTAGAGAGTGCCTGCAAAATCTCTTTGGAGAGATGAGCAGGAGGATTGAGGAGCGCCTCAAAAAAGAGATGTGCCTCATTTGGATAGTCCTGAAAAAAATTCAGGCGGGCAGCCGTATAGCCCTCCAGAGTATCCGTGCCGTTTTGTTCTTCGATATACTGCAGCAGTTTTTCACAGCTGCGGTTCAGGCAAGTCAGATAGAGAGCATCCTTTCCATCAAAATTATGATAAATCAGACCTTTATTAATTCCTGATTTACAGATATTGTTGATGGTTCCAAAGGCATATCCGTTTTTCCCAAACTCAGTCATGGCAGCTTCCAGGATTTTGGAAACTGTGATTTCCGTCTTTTCACTTTTTTTCATTTTGTATCCGCCTTGAAATTATTAACCGTATGGTCAATCCTATAATAGCGATTATTGACTGGTAAGTCAATAAAAAGTCTTAAAAGAGATCACTATTTTCAAAAGATGCAGGAAATGTCCATCTAACGTCTCTCTTGTGCAAATAGGTATCGTATTTTCCGATAGAATCCGTTATAATAAGGCTCGGGAGAAAATCGCCTTACTATCTTGTGAGAAAATGGAGAGAGAAAAGATGTCATATCTACATTTACCCGGACTGACACCGGATGGACAGATTTATCTGAATGAGGAGATGGGAATAAGGGAGGCACTGATTCCGACCGGACCTTACCGCAGTGCGCATGCACCGGCGATGTTAGAGGCAGACAATGGGGATCTGCTCTGTGCATGGTTTGCAGGGTCCTGGGAGGGGAATGCGGATATCAGTATTATCTGTGCAAGACTGCCATACGGTTCCGATCGATGGGAGGAACCGGTTCGGGTATCCCATGATCCGGAGCGCAGTGAGCAGAATCCCTCTCTTTTTTCGGGACCGGATGGGAAGATCTGGGTGATCTATACAGCGCAGATGGATCGACAGGAAGAAAAAGACAATATGCAGTTTACCGCTGTGATCCGGCGGCAAAAATCAGCGGATTACGGGAGAACCTGGAGCGAACCGGAGCTTCTGTTTGGAAGACCGGGAAGTTTCTGCAGACAGCCGATTCAGGTACTGGAAAACGGAAGATGGATTTTCGGAAATTGGCTGTGCACGGATTCAGAACTTGGACTGGCCGGAGATCCCACGGTATTTCAGATTTCCGACGATCAGGGAGAAAGCTGGAAAGTGGCAGAGGTTCCGAAAAGCAGCGGAAGAGTTCATGCGAATGTGATTGAACTCGGGGGAGGCCGCTTGAGAGCATTTCTCCGAAGCCGTGCGGCAGACTTTATTTATCGGAGTGATTCCTTTGATTATGGAGATTCCTGGACGGTTCCGGTACCAACGGAACTGCCCAATAACAATTCCAGTATCAGTGCCTGCAGACTGAAAAGCGGTCGGATCGCTCTGGCGTACAATCCCACCAGTGTGACAAATCCGGTTCAGGGAATTGCGGCATGGCCGGGACTTCGCTGTCCTGTAGCGGTTGCCCTTTCCGAAGACGAAGGCATTACCTGGCCTCTGATTCGGGTAATAGAACGGGGAGAGGGATATATAGGGGCGGAAAACCGGGGAAACAATCGTTCCTATGAATATCCGTATCTTTTCCAGAGCAGAGATCAGAGACTGCACCTTGCCTATGCATTCCGGAACCGTCAGGGA
>JAQYOA010000110.1 GCA_028727605.1 Lachnospiraceae bacterium | reverse complement strand
AGTGTATATTCCGATGCAATAGTGCACTCTTTCCGATAAATTAGAGCACCCATTTCCGATAATTCAGAGCAGGCATTTCCGGTCTTGAGTACATTCCCTATAATGAATGCATGCACATGTAAATGTGTAAATTCATTACAGGAGGTCGATAACCATGACTGATTATCGAGAAATCATTAGGCTTAACAGCCTGGAGTTCAGCAATGTTTCCATTGCGAACAGCTTGGGTTGCTCACGCAACACTGTTTCTGAAGTCTTAAAGCTTGCAGAAACACATTCTCTGGGATGGCCCATCCCAAAGACTCTGACAAACAGCGACATTGAGCAGCTGTTTTATCCAAACAGAGGAAATAATGAGGGCAGGAAGCTACCGGATTACGAGTATATCTACAACGAACTTGCTAAGCCCGGTGTAACGCTCTCACTCTTATGGGCAGAATACTGTGCGAAGTGTGAAGCGGAACATACCATTCCTTACCAGCACACACAATTCAATGACAAGTATCATGCTTATGCTGCATCCAAAAAGGCAACGCTTCGAATTAAGCACAAACCAGGCGAAGCCATGGAAGTAGACTGGGTCGGTGATACCCTCACAGTCTGCGATGTTGCCAGCGGAAGTGATATTCCGGCTTATGTGTTCGTTGCCGTGCTTCCCTGTAGCCTGTATGGCTATGCAGAAGCCTTTCCGGATATGAAATCAAATCACTGGATAGAGGCTCATGTACATGCCTACTCTTTCTTTGGCGGCGTGACTCGTATTCTTATTCCGGATAATCTAAAGACCGGAGTGATCAAGAATACCCGTACAGAACTGATACTGAATCGTTCCTATCGGGAAATGGCAGATCATTATGGTACAGCAATCATTCCAGCCAGACCATTAAGACCAAAGGACAAGCCCAATGCGGAAGGTACTGTAAAGGTACTAGAAACCTGGATTCTTGCCGCTTTGCGGAACAGAAAGTTCTTTTCTTTTGAAGAACTCAATGTTGCTATCCGAGAGAAACTGGAGGAATTCAATGCAAAACCCTTCCAGAAAAAGAAAGGAAGCCGGTTATCTGCATTCCTTGAGGAAGAAAAAGATTTCCTCATGCCTTTACCTGCTTCCCTGTATGAAACGGCTGTCTGGTCAACTGCCACTATACAACCCGATTATCTCATAACCGTCGGGAATTGCAAGTACTCTGTTCCTTATGAATTTATTGGTAAGAAAGTCGATATTCGTGCTACTGAAAATAGTATCGAAGTCTTCTATCATAACAATCGTATTGCGTCACATGTTCGCCGAGCATACTCACCGGATCCTGTATATATACCGGAACACATGCCTGAAAATCATAGAAAGTATCTTGGCTATAACACGCAGTCCTTTCTTGAATGGGGAGAAAAAATTGGTCTCTCCACACGAATTGTGGTAAACCACTTTTTGTCTATGCACAAGGTTGAACAGCAAGGATATAAACCCTGCGTTTCCTTGATGAAACTGGCTGACCGCTATGGCACGGATCGTGTTGAGAGCGCCTGTGCCAGGGCTCTCAGTTATACTCCGAGTCCCAGCTTAAAAAATATCGCTACTATCCTGAAAAACGGGCAGGACAAGGTGGCTGTAGAAAGCACATCCTCTAAGAAAACCAAAGAGGAAAGTGTCAAGTATGGCATTACCAGAGGTGCCTCCTATTACGAAGGAGGTGACCACGAATGATTCGTCAGTCAACCATAGATAAACTTCATGAAATGCGTTTGTCAGCCATGTCAGATGCATTTGAAAATCAATGTGCCAATCCTGATATTTACGGGGATTTATCCTTTGAAGACCGTTTTGGAATGCTAGTCGACAAAGAGTGGGATAAGCGTAAAAACACCAAACTGGATAAGCTGATTCGCAATGCAGAATTCCGTTATCCAAACGCTTGTATTGAAGCGATTGAGTATCACCCGGATCGAAATCTAGATAAAGGTCAGATACTTGAATTCGCAACCTGCAGGTATATCTCGGATGATCATCATATCATCCTGAAAGGTGCCTCTGGCAATGGCAAGACTTATATAGCCTGTGCGCTCGGTATAGCTGCCTGTCGTAACTTCATCAAAGTACGATATGTGCGCTTACCTGATCTCTTGAATGAGCTTGCTATAGCACATGGAGATGGTACTCTTAAGAAGGTAATCAAGGCATACCAGCGGATTGATCTGTTGATTCTGGATGAATTTCTGCTGACTCCGGTATCTTCCGAACAGACTCGTGAGCTGTTGGAAATCATTGAAGCCAGAAGCGTAAAAGGTTCTGTTATCTTCTGTACACAGTTCGAGCCAAAAGGTTGGTACAGTCGCATCGGTAATGACTGTGATGCTACCATTTGTGAGGCTATCATCGACCGAATCATCCATAATTCATACGAAGTGATGATTGATGGCCGGGTATCTATGAGGGAACGTCATGGAATCAAAGCTTCCCGGAAAGGAGCTTTAACCAATGACTAATTATTGCGCATTCTCCAAAGACCATTTGTGTCCCAAATGGATGGATTATGAATTAACTCGCTATGAGTTAGAAGAGGCCGACCAACTCTGTCATAGTAACTGGATTGAAATCCAACATTTGAGAGAATATATCTATCGGCTACAGGCAGTACTTACTGAGAATAGAATAGAGATTCCATCTGAGTATTAAGCATTACCTGCACTCTACTCCGGAAAGGTATGCACTGCTTTTCCGGAAAAGGGTGCTCTGAATTTCCGAAAAAGGTGCACTATTGCATCGGAATACTCAGGTAGAAGGTGGATGCACTCATCCCGCATCTTCCAATTGCCTCTTTTGTTGGAATTTCTTTTCGTTCCCAGGATGCTACAATCTGTTCGAAATCATCCGGTACCGGTATCTTCGGTCTGCCGAATCGGATTCCCCTTGCTTTCGCGGCTGCGATTCCCTCGGCCTGCCGCTGACGGATATTGCTCCTCTCATTTTCCGCCACAAAAGAAAGTACCTGTAAAACAATATCGCTTAAAAAGGTCCCCATCAGATCTTTTCCGCGACGGGTATCTAAAAGCGGCATATCCAGAACCACGATATCGATTCCCTTTTCCTTCGTCAGAATCCTCCATTGCTCCAATATTTCCGAATAGTTGCGCCCCAGACGGTCAATGCTCTTGATATACAGTAGATCATCTTTTTTCAGTTTCCGCATCAGCCGCTGATACTGCGGGCGGTTGAAATCTTTCCCGGACTGCTTATCCAAATAAATATTTTTTTCCGCTATCTGCAGCTCTCTGAGAGCGATCAGCTGTCTGTCTTCGTTTTGATCGCGGCTGCTGACACGGATATATCCATAAGTTACTGCCAACTGTTTCTCCTTTCCTGCCGGTCCCGATCATCTGGTTGAGAGCAGAAAATCTGTCTCATAATAAAGACCGACAAATACCTTTATCTTTCTGTTGTCGATGGCATCCCTTGCCTAAACTTCTGTTTACCGGCAACATGCTGATTTTCCGGAACATGCAGCATGCTGCCCTTTTCTATGAAATCTGCATTCCCATGACATCGGCAGAACTTTATCATATACCCGCTCGCCCGATCTGTAGGATCGCAAATCTGAATAGTCCACTAACCCGCTTCGAAAGCGCGCACACGTAAAAAACCCCGGTTCAGTCAATCTGTTTCTTTGACTGAATCGGGGTTCCCCTGTTGCATTTTTTATTTTCCTATATCGGAACAAAATTGTTACACTTTATTCTCTATGCTTTTGGCTCTTCACTCTCTTCGGATTGCTCGGATTTCTTTTTTCCCTTGCGTTTCTCCTCGCTCTCTCCGTATCCATAGCCATAACCATTTTTTCCATAGCCATATTTTCCGTAACCATAGCCGTATCCATAGCCGTACCCAGATCTTCGATATCCGTATCGTCCATAACTGCTGTATCCGTAACCGGTCGTTCCTTCCAGAACACGGTTTAACACATAGCCTACCATCGGAATGCCCGCATCCGCGATATTTTCCAATGCCCTCTGTACCTGATGGGCACCGGTGAAGTCCTGCCGTACAACCAGAACAACCGCATCGGCATAGTCCGAATACGCCGAAGTATCCGAAAGCATGGCGCTCGGCGGCGTGTCAATCACAATGTAATCGGCATAGTCTTTGAGTTGCCGCATCACTTCTCTCATTCGCGCGGAGCGGATCAGCGAAAACGGATTCGAGGTAGTGGTGGTTCCCGGCAATACGAGCAAGTCGGTGCTCTTATACGGAATCATTGTATCCTCAAACTCGGCTTTGCCCTGAAGCATCTGGACAAGACCGTATTTGACGTCTTTTAATCCCAGCGCCCTGACAACGGAAGGATTTCTCAAATCTCCGTCAATCAGAACCACTTTTTTATCCTTTTTGGCAAACGCCAGTGCAAGATTGGCAGCAACGGTTGTCTTTCCCTCCTCCGGGACTGCGCTGGTCACCAGAATCACTTTGCCGTCCATCACAGCAAGCTCTTTTTCCACACGGGAGCGCATCAGGCGCACCGACTCTTTAAAGGCACTGGATACCTTCAGATTATCCACGAGCAGCGTCTGCCCTTTTAGATTACTGCGCTTTTTAATCCGTGTCTCCGGGATATTGCCCAGGAATTTCGTTCCGGTGAGACGCTTCAGATCATCACCCTGACGGATGGTCTTTCGCTGCGTAACATAGACAAGCAAAAGGACAAAGGAAATCACCATCCCCAGCAAAACGCCCTTTGCTGCCGCCCTTGTCAGATTTCTCTGGTTGATCGGGGAAACCGGCACACCGCTCTCATCCACAATGGTGAGGCTGGTGGAGCCCATAATATATTCCGCCACCTGCGGATAATTTTCAATCACAGACTGAAGCACCTCGTAGGCACGTTCCGGTGATCCGTCCTGTACATAGATGGTAAAGAGGTTGGTACCTTCCATCGCCTCCGCCCGGATATAGGAGGAAACCCATCCGACCCCGAGATCCTCGGCCACCACATCCCGCAGTACACCACTGGTGACAATATAGGGAAATGTTTTTCCCAGCTGTTCCGCGGAAGCATTGTCATAATAGCTGCTGGTGTAAGCCCTCCCGGACTTTACCACAAAGGAAGTATAGGCCTCGTATACAGGAGAATACGTCTTCCAGCTCCAGAATGTGCTGCCGCCTCCGCAGAGAAGTACAATCAGCAGCACGGCCCAGAAATATTTCCGGAACGCACGGCCAAGATCGTGCAGCACACCCATGATATCAATTTTTTCCAGTTCATCCTCGTATTGATCTATCTGTTCTCTTGCCATGATGTGCTCCCCTTTACCGATCTGCCTTACTGTAATTTCCATAACTGCCGTAGTTTCCGTAACCGTAGGAAGTTCTGCCTACCCGCTCGCCAAGCTGCGGATATACATTACTGAAAACACAGCCCAGTACTTTCTCTTCCTCCTGGTTCAGAGCATCAATGGCATCGTTGATATCCCTTGTCAGAACCATGTCCTGGCGTACTGTAAGAATTGCGGCATCGGAAATTTTGGCAATCTCCTCCGCGTCCGCAACCAGCCCCATAGGCGGTGTATCCAGAATAATATAATCCATACTCTTACGGCAGATTTCCAGAATCCGCTTCAGACTGCCGTTGGAAAGAATTTCTGTGGAATTGTTCAGAGAATGATAGGTATATGCGATACAGAACTTCGGATTCTGCATCAGCTTCAGCAGACCTTCAAAGGTCTCTTTTCCCATGATTACATCAGCCAGATCCTTTTTCGTCTTTCCTTTATACTCAAAGATCTTGTACAAGGCAGGCTTGCGGAAGTCGCAGTCGATCAGCAGCACTTTATTCTGTTCCTGTGCTAATGCCAGAGCCAGATTCGATGCCACGGTAGACTTTCCTTCGTTTTCCACCACGCTGGTTACCATGACCACCTTCGCCTTCTTCTTATCCATGCGCCCCTTGATTCTGGACGCCATCATCCGGTTTGCTTCCACGTACCGGAAACTCAAAGCCGGATTCGTGATCAGCATGGAAGTGGTCTTCTTCTTTTTCTTCTCATGCCAGATTGTGCCCAGCAAATCAGCATCTACCTTCTGGGTAAATTCCACCTCATTTTTCACCGTATCCCGGTACCAGGACAGAACGGTGAGCAGCGCGATCACACACATCATTGTGAGGAGAAACGCATAGCTCATGTATTTCGCCACATTCAGCTGATTGCTTGGCACTCCGGAGATCTCCGGCTGCTGCAGTGTCTCCAGTACCAGACTGGGGAGTACGTAACTTGACACTTCCGGGTAGTTGCGAAGCACTGATTTTAACACTTCAAAAGCCCTCTGGGGGGAATCGGCAGTAACGGAAAGTATCATCAGATTCGATTCCGGGACAACCGAAGCACTCATCCTCGCAGTAAAGCTGCTCATATTCAGTTCCTCGGCAACCTTTTTCTTCAGAATGTTATTCTCCAGAATCACGGAAAACTTCTGGGCGATACTGTTTGCCGTTGAGATGTTGCTTACGTCATTGACACTTGTCCCCTCTGTCGTGACTGCAAACGTCGTACTCACCGTATACTCTGGTTTATGTACAATGGAAATGGCCGAATACGTCAGCAGCGCCGCTGCCAGAGAGAGCAGCAGAATCATCCACCAGGATCTTGCCAGATCCCGAAAGATACTCCGCAAATCCAAAGGGGTACGGTCTGTATATCGTCTGTTCTCCTGCATATCTGCCTCCTTAACCGTTCACGGACACGATCAGACGCACCGATCCAACCGTTCCTTCCTCATCCGTCACGCTGTAAACAATCTCATATACTCCGGGTGTATTGGTGTCCACGGGATTTTCCACCGACACCTGATCCGATCCCAGCACTTCTTCCTCATTGTAGCTGTAATGGAGTAAGCCGTCACTCTGCTTCTCATAGGTTCTGCCGCCGACCGTGACCGACTGCACATAGTCCCAGGGATTCACAGCGCTTCCAACCGGAACATAAATCAGATAATCCGTCAGGCGCAGCTCCGGCTGACTGGTCTGTACCGACGGATCATACAGCTCGACGGTCACCGGAAGACTTACCACATCTCCTGCACTGTTAGAAACAGAATAAATCACCTTCTGAGCTCCCAGGCTGCTGTAGGAAAAGCCTTCTTCGTAGGTAATCTGAATCTTATTGCTGATGTCTCCATCCAGACAATCCGAGGCGGTCAGCCCTTCCATCATATTGTCCGTATTCCAGGAAAACTTCAGAGGCGAAGAGAGGGAAAATACAGGCGAACTGTAGTCCGTATAAACGACTTCCCGGGTCGTACGAGTGACATTGTTATCCTTGTCAAATGCCACGATACTAATCTTTCGTCTTCCCAGTTCTATAAAGTTTGAAATGCTCTCCACCGCAAGAGTGGAGGTTACATCTCCGTCTCTTTTATCTGTCGCGGTCACACCCTGCAGCAATTCCTCCTCCCCGGCCGAGATACTGACCTGAATCTCCCCGGAGTCCATCACAATCTGCGGTCCCTCCTTGTCCTGCCCTGCATTCAGCACAAAATAGCAGTAACCGGACAGTAAAAGGGCTGCAAGAAAAATCACGATACTTGTCACCTTTGCTGTTTTCATAACTCTCTTACTCCTCTTTTATCTACCAATACCTTCGTCTTCTCTCTTCCACCGGCATAGGAGGAGGTCCCTCCGCCATCCGGCGGTTCGTGATAATTCTCTCCGGATTGATCTCCAGCAGAAGATCCCGGTATTCCATCGGAAAATGATCCATCAGATATTCGTCGATTTCTTCCAGATCGGTCGTTCTTCGAAAAGGACCGTGAGCATCACTTGCGACACAGTTTACCAGACAGTGACGCAGAATCCGCTCCGCGGCTCTGGCGGTCCTGGAACCAAATCTGCCGAACACACTTCCCTTGTTCAGCTGGGCAAGTGCTCCCATCATCCGCCATTCATAGAGATAATTCGGCTCATCCTGAACACAGTAATACCGCTCCGGATGAGCAATCACCGGAACTTTTCCGATAGAAAGAAGATCCTCCAGCGTCTCTTTGATCTGCCAGGGTGCCTCGTCAAAAGCAAATTCCATCAGATAATAGCGGGAACCATTTAAGGAAATCACTTCCCCG
>JAQYOA010000109.1 GCA_028727605.1 Lachnospiraceae bacterium | reverse complement strand
CGGGGGATCAGGAGATCGCGGACAGTGAAACCGCAGAAGCAAGTGAAACACAGGAAAGTGACGAGGAGACAGAAAGTGATCAGCAGACGGAAAACGACGGGATGGTCGAGATGCAAAAACCGGAACGGTCGGAACTGTTTTCCGACCGGGACTTTGAGACCGGCTACAGTGAAAAGGGCAGTACGATCATTGTGTTAAACCACGACACAGCGAGTGTAAGCTCTGACGGTGCAGTTGTTTCGGGAAGCACGGTTACGATCACAAAGGAAGGAACTTATATACTCTCCGGCACCCTGGATGACGGTATGATTGTCGTAGAAACAGATAAGAAGGAAAAAGTGCAGATTGTTTTGGACGGGGTGACGATTCACAGTGAGACGTCCGCACCGATCTACGTAAAACAGTCAGACAAAGTATTCCTGACACTTGCTCCGGATTCGGAAAATACGCTCTCAAACGGAGGAACATTTGAAGCGATCGATGATAACGGAATCGATGCAGTTATTTTTTCGAAAGATAATTTAACGATAAATGGATCCGGGTCTTTGATCCTTACCTCTCCTGCAGGTCATGGAATTGTATCAAAAGATTCTCTGACCGTGACCGGTGGAACGTTCGAAATTGACTGTGCATCCACCGGACTTTCCGGTAAGGATGATATCAGCATTGCAGACGGCAGCTTTGTTATTCGGTCGGGAAAAGACGGCATTCATGCCGAAAATGCAGACGATGAAACGTTAGGATTGATTTACATTGAGAATGGTACTTTTGTCATCGAATCGGAGGGTGACGGAATCAGTGCGGCTTCCGGCCTGTGGATTGAAGAGGGCAGTTATCAGATTACCTCAGGCGGAGGAAGTGAAAATGCACAGGTACAGACCTCTGAATCCTGGGGCAGCTTCAAAGGAGGAGGAAGAAACGGAACCAAGAATAAGATGGAAGAAGCACCGGAAGGAATGCCGGGAGAAGCACCGGAAGGCATAACGACAGGAACGGAAAGGACTTCAGAAGAAGAAAGCAGCAGTATCAAGGGAATGAAGGCAGGAGGAATCCTTTCCATTGCGGGAGGCACTTTTCAGATGGATACCGCAGATGATGCCATTCATTCCAATGCGTCGGTAACGGTGAGCGGAGGCTCTTTTGAAATTGCGGCAGGAGATGATGCGTTCCATGCGGATGAGACAATGACAATCAGCGGCGGAATGATTACAGTGAAACAGAGCTACGAAGCAATCGAGGGTCTGCATGTAGTGATTTCCGGAGGAGACATTACAGTGATGGCTTCCGATGACGGAATCAATGCGGCAGGCGGTACAGATATGAGCGGTATGGCAGGTCCGAGAGGAAATGACAAATTCGGAGGAGGAATGTCAGGCGGATCTTCCGATGGCAGCATTCAAATTACGGGAGGCACCATTTTTGTCACAGCATACGGTGACGGAATTGACGCAAACGGAAGTCTGGAGATATCAGGAGGAAACGTTACGGTAAGCGGGCCTGTACAGGGAGATACAGCAACGCTGGATTATGATACAAGCGGGGTCATTACGGGAGGTACCTTTATCGGTACCAGTGCTTCCGGTATGGCACAGACGTTCAGTGATTCCACACAGGGGGTAATTGCGGTAAGTGTCGGACAGCAGTCGGAGGAAACTCTCATTACGCTGACAGATAACGAAGGAAAAGAAATCCTTACGTATACACCGGAGCTCCCCTTTGCGGTAGCAATTCTTTCCAGCCCGGAGCTGATCTCCGGAGAAACCTATACCATCACGGTAGGATCACAGTCCGGAGAAGTGACGGCAAAGTAAGAGAAAAAGACGAAAAAAGGTATCTTTAAGGATCCGGTTTCCATTCCAGAAGATCACCTGGTTGGCAGTCAAGCGCTTTACAGATCGCATCGAGTGTAGAGAGCTTGACTGCCTTTGCTTTTCCGTTTTTCAGAATCGAAATGTTAGCCATGGTGATGCCGACACGTTCGGAGAGCTCAGTTACGCTCATTTTGCGCCGGGCCAGCATCACATCCAGATTCACGATGATCATAAATATCCTCCTTCTTAAATGGTCAGGTCATTTTCCTGTTTCAGCTGGTAGGCTTTCATTACCAGATGAGAGAGAACGGCAGCCAGGATGGATACCGATAGAACTGCAAGCATAATCAGAAGCAGCAAAATGCAGAGATTCGGGTGGCCCATGCCGGTAAGTACCATCACAAGGACACCGACAAAGAGCAGCAAAGCTTCAAAGGCGAGAATTCGGCTGATCCGGCGGAAAGAATCTGCATTTTCCATGGAAAATGAATTATCATGACCGATCTGACAGCAGATGCGCCAGAATTGCCAAAGGGAAAGATAATTCGGGATTAGTGTCAGCCAGAAGAAGGCCATCCAGTACCAGTAATGTTCCCTTTCAATAGCGGCTTTGGCCCAAAGGGGCAGCAGCAGAAAGTAAAACACGGCAGCTGCCGAACCAAGGCAGACAGAGATGGTTTTCAGCCATCGGGCAAGCGTATTTTGTTCCATAGGAAACCTCCTTTTTATGGAATAATGACAGCACGGTTCACCAGACGGATGATGGATTCCCATGGAAGAACGTGAAGTGAAGCAAGAAGAGCCGAACCGGAAAAGACGGCAGCGCGCATCACGGAGAAAAACGGTTTCTTCAGAGAGAGCATCATTGCTGCAAAAACGATTCCGAGCCACACAAGAAACGTGGTGGAAAGGATTCTTTTTGCGGTGAGACCGTAAGTGAAAATGTACAGAGCCATTTTGCTGAGAGCGGTGGCGATCAGCAAAAGTGTCAGTGCGGAAAGAATCAGATGCATCCGGCGCAGGACCCGATGATTCCGGAGGCCTGTTTTTGCACAGAAACGGCAGAATAGAAGCAGAAGAAGATTGAAAGCACCGATTTTGCACAACTCAAAGAACCCCTGTCGGGCATATTCCGCATAGGTGAATCCTTCCGGACGAATACCGGCAAAAGCAGAAAAGAAATAACTTCCCTGCAGAGCAATAAAAATACAGTAGAACATACAGACCAGCCCGAGCAAAGTACAGACTGCCAGATCAGGAAGAATGCGCAGGGATGACTGCAGCCGGATAATCTGTTCGGGATCCGGCAGTGCCATGTTTTTGCGGGCGAGACTGCCGTAAATCAGACTGTAGATACAAAAAGAAACCGGAAGAGACAGCAGCAGACGGAAAAAGTATACTGCAAAGCGGCTCCCAAAAGAATCGGAAAGGGAAAGCATCAGCTGATTGAAATTTGCATCTGCTTCTGACAGCAGAGGAAGTATAATCGCAAGGACCGGGATGGAGATTCCGATTCCGAGGATCACCGCGAGGAACTTCCGGCCGGAACTTCTTTTTTTTATTTCCGCTTTCAGGATGCGCCCCTGGCAGGTGCAGTTGGAAAAGGGAAGAATCAGAAAGGCGTTTGCGCCGTCAAGCAAAGCCCAGTTGGAGGTTGCCCCTTTTGCCAGAGCGCCGCAGGCACAGAGCGTCCAATAGGCAGCAAGCAAATACAAAGTCAGAAAATGAAGCAGCGGAAAAAGACTCCAAAAAGAACAGGTAATCCCTGCAGACAGCAGAAGTATCAGATAGAACCAGCTCTCTTTGGTTGGTTTTCTTTTGGAAAGATAAAGCCATGATAACACAAAGACGGCGTAGATGACAGTAAAAATCGAAATTTTCACAGAAAAATGCTCACTGGTAAAAGCGTAAACAAACCAGTATCCGGGAAGAAAGGCGAGCATGGAAAACCATACTTCCGGCCTGGAATCGTTTTCGGAACCGGATACAGGAGCCGGTGACGGATCAGAAATCGTATTTTCATAAGTTTCCATAGAATAATCTCCTTGCATTGAAAGAATGACACAAGGATTTCGAGGGTGCGAACACAGAGAAATCCGTTGATATCATAAGGTTAAAAGCAGCAGGTCGAATTCGGCTTTAGAAAAGAATAACAGAAGAAAATTCAAATGTCAATAAAAATATATCGTAAAACGATAAAACAATATCGTGAAACAACGATAAAATTACTTTTCCGATTGACCTGCTTCACATTCTTTTGAATCTGTGTTAAGATAAATACAGATTTGACCGGAAAACGGTCGATAAGAAAAAGTGAGGCGAATGTCATGTATGATAAACTGACTGAAAATGATATAAAAAAGATGCAGGAAGAGATTGATTACCGGAAACTGGTGGTTCGCCCGAGAGAACTGGAGGCTGTCAAAGAGGCAAGGGCGCAGGGAGACTTAAGTGAGAACTTTGAGTATAAGGCAGCGAAACAGGATAAAAACCGGAATGAAAGCCGGATCCGTTATCTGGAGCGCATGATCAAGACGGCCCATGTCATATCGGACGAATCCAGAGAAGATGAAGTCGGACTGAATAATACGGTGCAGGTGTATATTGAGGAGGATGATGAGACAGAAACATATAAACTGGTAACAACAGTTCGCGGAAACTCTCTGAAAGGGTACGTGAGCATTGATTCTCCCCTTGGAAAGGCCATTCTCGGGCATAAGGTGGGAGACCGTGTGACGGTAAAGGTCAGTGATTCCTACAGTTATGATCTGATTATCCGCTCGATTGAAAATACAGCGGATGACGGCGACGAACTGCGCAGTTTCTAAAAGAGGGATAAAAATGCCGGAAAAGAAACCGGTGAAAATAGGAAAAGGAGAAGAAAACATGGAAAAAATAGCAAGCTTTACCATTAATCATATCAAATTACAGCCTGGAATCTATGTGTCCAGAAAAGACAGAGTAGGGACAAGCACTGTTACCACTTTCGATCTCAGAATGACTTCGCCGAATGAGGAACCGGTGATGAATACGGCGGAAGTGCACACAATCGAACATCTGGGGGCAACCTTCCTTCGGAACAAAGAGGGATGGAAAGAGAACGTAGTGTATTTCGGACCGATGGGATGCAGGACAGGCTTCTATCTGCTTCTTGCCGGTGACTATACGTCTGCTGAGATTGTGCCGCTGGTAAAGGAAATGTTTGAATTCATTCGGGATTTCCGGGGAGAAGTACCGGGGGCGTCACCGATGGACTGTGGAAATTATCTGGATATGAATCTGCCGATGGCGAATTATCTGGCAGAGAAATACTTAAAGCAGGTTCTGGAAGGAATTGATGAATCCCGTCTGGTATATCCGGAATAAAGCGGAGAAAGTCAGCTTTCGGGAGAAGGAAAGGGGAAGATAGAGATGAGAACGATGGAAAACGGGAAACTTCGTGTTGCAATCAGTGACCATGGCGCGGAACTGTGCAGTATCTATGACAAAGAAGAAGGACGGGAAGCAGTGTGGACGGCGGATCCTGCCTTCTGGAACCGTCATGCTCCGGTATTGTTTCCGTTTGTGGGAAAGGTAAACGGGGGATTTTATACGCATAAAGGTGTAAAATATCCGATGGGTCAGCATGGATTTGCAAGAGACAAGGAATTTGAATGTCTGGAAAACACAGCCGAAAGAACAGTGCACCGTCTGGTTTCTGATGAGGAGACAAAGAAGGTTTATCCGTTTGATTTCGCGTTGACAATTACACAGGAACTTCAGGGACGCACTCTTACGGTAACCTGGCAGGTGGAAAATACGGGAGATGAGATGCTTTATTTTTCCATAGGAGGTCATCCGGCTTTTTTGATTCCGGAACAGTATGAGATTACCTTTAATCAGGGCCTGGAAAACCATGGGGAGGATACCCTCTGCTACTGCCTGATTGACCCGGAGACTTCAGGAGTGGATTTTGCGAATCCTCACACGTTAAGATTAGAGAAAGGCAAAATTTCCTATGACCGTCATCTGTTTGATCAGGATGCGCTGATCTTTGATGAGTATCAGGTGGAGCGTGTCGGAATTGAAGCAGACGGAAAGAAACTGGTAACACTGACCTGCAAGGGCTTCCCAAGCGTTGGAGTCTGGTCGAAGCCGAAAGCAGACGCTCCGTTTGTCTGCCTGGAGCCATGGATCGGACGCTGCGACAATGTGGGATTTGACGGAGAATTGAAGGAAAAATACAAAGAACAGCATCTGGAACCGGGAAAAGTATTTCTGGCTTCTTATGCAATTACGGTAGGGGAATAAAAGAAAATGGAGAGTGAAGGTACGGAAAAAACGGCAGAGATACCGCCGGAAAATACAATGGGGAGAAAAACGAAGAAGAATTCAAGGGATATGACAGAAGGAACGATATGGAAACATATTGTGCTTTTTGCGATTCCGCTTCTGATCGGCAACTTTTTTCAGCAGCTCTATAATGCTGTGGACAGTGTTGTGGTCGGAAATTATGTCAGTAAACAGGCTTTGGCGGCAGTGGGATCCACAGGGCCGGTTATTAACACGCTGGTCGGTTTTTTTATGGGGCTTTCCACCGGCGCGGGAGTGGTAATTTCCCATTATTTCGGAAAAAAGGACGACGAGGAACTCCATGAGGCCATTCATACAACCGTTCTCATGACATTTCTTCTCTGCGTTGTCATGACGATCGTAGGAATCGCAATGGTTCCGTTTATGGTCAGTTTCATGAAAACACCGGAGGATGTAGTCCGGGAATCGACCGAATATCTGAGAATTTATTTTGCAGGTGTTACAGGACTGATGGTATATAATATGGGCTCCGGTATCCTAAGAGCCGTGGGAGATTCCAGACGTCCGCTTTACTTTCTTTGCATTTCATCTGTGATCAATATTGTGCTGGATCTTGTGTTTGTTGTTGCACTGGATATGGGGATTGCAGGCGTTGCCTGGGCAACGGTCATCTCGCAGGTGATTTCTGCCTGTATGGTATTGGCTGTGCTGATGCGTACCCATGAGAATTACCGGCTGGACTTAAGAGATTTACATATTTCCGTGAGAATTCTGAAGAGAATCTGCGTGATTGGATTTCCGGCAGGACTGCAGATGGCGGTCACTTCCTTTTCCAATGTATTTGTACAGTCCTATATCAATCGTTTCGGATCCGCGTGCATGGCAGGCTGGACCTCCTACAACAAAGTGGATCAGTTTGTCATCCTGCCGATGCAGAGTTTATCTCTTGCAGCTACCACGTTTGTCGGGCAGAATGTGGGCGCAAAACAGATGGACCGCGCCGATGCGGGAAGAAAAACGGCACTGCGGATTTCGATTTATGTTACGGTGGTGCTGACCATTGTCCTTTTTGCGGCTGCGACACCGATTATCAGACTGTTTACACCGGATGAAGAAGTTTTAAAATACGGACGTATTTTTGTGCAGTTTATGGCACCGTTTTATGTGTGCTGTTGTTTTAATCAGATTACAGCAGGAACACTTCGCGGATTCGGAGATGCAAACGGTCCGATGATTATTATGCTTTGCAGCTTTGTGCTGTTTCGTCAGATTTATCTGGCGGTATGTACTTATCTGAGCAATAGCATTTATGTCGTTGCCTTTGCCTATCCGGCCGGCTGGATTGTCTGCAGTCTGGCAATCGGATTTTATTATCGGAAAAAGAAGGCGTATCTGAAAAATGCGGCCTGACTCAAAATTAAGTTGAAATCAAAGACAGGGAAAACTGTTCCGGGGGGACGAAAGGAATAAAAAGACAGCTTCCTGGTGATACTACGTCCTGATACGAAAAGAAAAGCGTCTGAAAAACAGATGCTTTTCTTTTCGCAAATATATTTCAGGAGGTAAGAAACGTATGCCGGCATTAAGTTGTTCAGCAGTAAACTGTGTTTACAATCAGGAAGAACTCTGTTCCAAAGGAGATATCCGCGTGGGCGGATCAGGTGCGAAAACGTCAGGGGATACCTGTTGTGAAAGCTTTCAGGAGCGGAAAGAGGGTATGTCAAATTCCGCAGAAAAAGGATGCGGATGTACGAAGATCGGTGTGGACTGTGCAGCACAGAACTGCATGTTCAATGACAGCTGCAAGTGTGAAGCCGGAGGCATTCATATTGCGGGAAACAGCGCCTGCAGCTGCGAGGAAACAGAGTGCAGCTCTTTCCAGAATTTATGGGGTCAGACCCTATAAATTTTAAAAAAATGTTGACAGAGTCGTGTTAGTGTGTTTTATTATTAGAGTGTGAAAATAAAGTAGAGTATACACACAAACCATAACGCAAACCGGCGACGAAGGTTCAATATGGAGCTTAAGTTCTCTTCTGAGGGAAGAGGTTTATGTGAAGTGTGAAAGTGGATAGTCTGACTATCCACTTTTTATTGTTTCAGGTCAGATGACCACTATCATAATGGAGGTGCACTACAATTAGCGAATTAATGATTAATGAGCAGATCAGAGACAGAGAAGTACGTCTGATCGGTCAGAACGGAGAACAGCTGGGAATCATGTCCGCAAGAGACGCATATCTGAAAGCCCAGGAAGCAGGCCTCGATCTTGTAAAGATCGCTCCTACCGCAAAGCCGCCGGTTTGTAAAATCATTGATTATGGTAAATACAGATACGAACTTGCGCGCAAAGAGAAGGATGCTAAGAAAAAACAGAAGACCATCGAGATTAAGGAAGTCCGCCTTTCTCCCAACATTGACACCAACGATCTTAATACAAAAGTAGGTGCAGCTCGTAAGTTCATTTCCAAGGGAGATAAGGTTAAGGTGACCCTTCGTTTTCGCGGACGTGAGATGGCGCATATGAACAGCAGCAAGCATATTCTGGATGAATTTGCTGAGAGTCTGTCCGACATTGCTGTCATTGATAAAGCTCCGAAGGTGGAAGGAAGAACCATGACAATGTTTTTAACTGCAAAACGTTAAAAAATACCTGAATGAATATATCAAGGAGGAAATTAAAATGCCAAAGGTAAAAACAAGCAGAGCAGCTGCAAAGCGTTTTAAAACAACAGGAACAGGAAAATTAGTAAGAAATAAAGCTTATAAGAGCCATATCTTAACAAAGAAATCTCAGAAGAGAAAGAGAAACTTAAGAAAACAGACAACTGTTGACGCAACAAACGTAAAGAACATGAAGAAAATCTTACCATACATGTAAGATACAGTCAGTTGATTAAGGAGGAAATAAGACATGGCAAGAATTAAAGGCGGTATGAACGCTAAGAAGAAACATAATAGAGTATTAAAGCTGGCAAAAGGTTACAGAGGAGCCAGAAGCAAACAGTATAGAGTAGCAAAACAGTCTGTAATGCGTGCGCTGACCAGCTCTTACGCAGGAAGAAAGCAGAAAAAACGTCAGTTCCGTCAGCTGTGGATCGCTCGTATCAACGCTGCAGCAAGAATGAATGGTCTGTCCTACAGCAAGTTTATGTATGGTCTGAAACTTGCAGGTGTAGAACTGAACCGTAAAGTTCTCGCAGACATGGCAATCAACGATGCAGAAGGATTTGCAACTCTTGCAGAGCTTGCAAAAAGCAAAGTGGCTTAAGAAATGAAAAGAATCGTCAGAGAAAAAGTTCTGTGACGGGAAAGAAAGCACCGGATATCCGAAAGTCATCAGTCGGTTTCCGGTGTTTTTTGTGCTTTTCTGGATAAGGAAGCCTTGCGAAGCGGAAGATCTTAAGGTATTGTATTGAACAGGGGAGTTTTTTACAGTTGAGGAAAGGAGAAGTTTTATGAGTAATCAGGTAGATGCATTGCAGCAGCATGAGATATGGAAAGGCAAAATTGAGGTAATCAGCAGAGCGAAAATTGAAACACCCGACGAATTGGCGGTAGCTTATACACCGGGAGTAGCAAAACCCTGTCTTGAGATCGCAAAAGATCCGGAACTTTCTTATCGGTATACACGCCGCGGCAATATGGTGGCAGTTGTGACTGATGGAACAGCAGTTCTCGGACTTGGAGATATTGGACCTGAGGCAGGTATGCCGGTGATGGAAGGAAAATGTGCTTTGTTTAAGACATTTGCGGATGTAGATGCGTTTCCTCTGTGTATCCGCAGCAAGGATGTGGACGAAATTGTCAATACAGTCGCACTTTTGGCAGGCAGCTTCGGAGGGGTGAATCTGGAAGATATTTCTGCACCCAGATGCTTTGAAATTGAGAAAAAACTGAAAGAACGCTGTGATATTCCGATTTTTCACGATGATCAGCATGGAACAGCTGTGGTCACAGCTGCAGCACTGAAAAATGCATTGAAAGTTACCGGAAAACGTCTGGAGGATGTGCGCGTGGTGACTTCCGGTGCAGGTGCAGCGGGAATTGCGATTATCAGACTGCTGGTAAAGATGGGACTAAAAGAAGTGATCATGTGCGACCGACAGGGAGCAATCTATAAAGGAAGAGAAGGGTTAAATCCGGTAAAGCAGGAAATGGCGGAAATCTCAAATCTGGAGAGAAGAAAAGGCAGCCTTTCCGAGATGATGAGAGGTGCGGATGTTTTCATTGGCGTATCCGCTCCCGGAACTGTGACTCCGGAGATGATAAAAACGATGGCGGAACAGCCGGTGCTTTTTCCGATGGCAAATCCGACACCGGAAATTATGCCGGAACTTGCAAAAGAAGCCGGTGCGGCAGTGGTAGGTACCGGAAGAAGTGATTTCCCGAATCAGATCAACAATGTTCTTGCATTTCCGGGAATTTTTCGCGGTGCGCTGGATGTGCGGGCAAGAGATATTAACGATGAGATGAAGCTGGCAGCAGCGAATGCCATCGCAGAGCTGGTGGAAGAAGAGAAACTTTCGCCGGAATACATTATTCCGAATCCGTTTGACAAACGCGTGGCACCTGCTGTGGCAAAAGCGGTTGCTGAGGCAGCAAGAAAGACAGGAGTGGCTGGAATCTGATGAAAAGTAAAGTGGCAGTGATTCCGTGCCGGGGATATGATCCGGAGGAGCTTGTTGATAAACTGGGATCCGGTCTATCCCTGATCGGAGGAATCGACAGTATTCTGAAGCCGGAAGAAAAAATTATTTTAAAGCCGAATCTGGTGCGGACTTCTGCCCGGGAAAAGGCAGTTGTGACAGATCCGGCTGTGATGGAGGCATTGATCCGTATTTTGAGAGAACAGGGCTGTTCACACATTTCCTGCGGAGATTCCTGCGGCTTTGGAACCGCGGAGGGAACCGCACGGGAATCCGGTCTTCTGGATGTACTGAAACGATACGATGTGCCGATTCTGGATTTTCATGAGCCTCAGAAAACAGATACGAAAGACGGAAATTCTCTGATGATTGCGCGGGATGTACTGAACTGCGATGCTCTGATCAGCGTTTCGAAAATGAAGACGCATGCGCTGGAGAGAATTACGGGGGCAGTCAAAAACCAGTATGGCTGTATCAGCGGAATTCACAAGAAACTGGGACATACACAGTATCCAAATGCAGAAAGTTTTGCAAGAATGCTGATTGAACTCAATCAGATCGTATCACCGCGGCTGTATATTTGTGACGGAATTACGGCAATGGAGGGAAACGGTCCTACTTCCGGGGATCCTGTTGATATGGACGTACTGCTGATTTCAAGAGATCCCATTGCGCTGGACGCGGTGTTCTGTCATCTGGTATATCTGGATCCTACATTGGTGCCGACCAATCTCTATGGAGAGACATTAGGACTTGGAACGTGGAGAGAAGAAAATCTTGAAATCCTGACTCCTGAGGGTGAAATGACGGTAAAGGAACTGCAGAAAAAATATGGAAATTCCCGATTCCGTGTGGACAGAAAAAAGAATCGTACAAAAGGAGCACTGGATCTTCTGGGAGTTTTGGATCTTTTCCGGAAACGGCCCTATATCATTGAAGAACGCTGCAGAAAATGCGGAATCTGTGTGGAAAGCTGTCCGGTAGATCAAAAAGCGATTCGTTTTGAAAATGGGAGAGATCATCCTCCGGTTTACGATTATAAAAAATGTATCGGCTGTTTTTGCTGTCAGGAAATGTGCCCGCATCAGGCGATTTCGGTAAAAGGGCATTCCTGAAACAGGAGGTGTAAGGTCCGGGTATGCAAAACGGGAAAAAGAAAGTGGTCTGTACTGGAAAAAAGCCAGGAAAAGTGGTATACTGCCTTGACAGCCGGATGAGATTGCTGTATATGGAAATGAATTGAACAGGAGGTATTGAAAATGGAACTTGAAAAACTGAGAGCTGATATGGTAGCGGCTATGAAAGCAAAAGATAAACCGAGAAAAGAGGCGATTTCTTCTCTGATCTCTGCGGCAAAAAAAGTTGCGATCGATGAGGGATGCAGAGATGACATCTCACCTGCACTGGTGGATCGGGTGATTTTGAAGGAACTGAAAACGGTGAAGGAGCAGATTGACACCTGTCCGGATTCCAGAGAAGATCTGAAGGCAGAATACCAGTTCCGCTATGACGTAATCAGCGAGTACGCTCCGAAGCAGATGACAGCAGAAGAGGTAAAAGCCTATATTCAGGAAAAATTTGCTGATGCGGTTGCCACAAAGAATAAAGGAATGATCATGAAATCTGTAATGGCTGATATGAAAGGGAAAGCAGACGGAAAACTCATCAACCAGATTGTGGCAGAACTCTGCAAATAGTGTAACCGACAGATGAATGTTATAAATATTGAACATATCAGCAAAATTTACGGTGAAAAGACCATCTTTGAGGATGCTTCGTTTGGACTCCAGCAGGGAGACAAGGTGGGAATTGTCGGTATCAACGGAACAGGAAAATCCACCCTGCTTCGGATGGTGGCAGGGGAAGAGGAGCCGGATGAAGGACAGATTGTCCGCCAGAATCAAATCCGGATCGCGTACCTGCCTCAGAATCCGGAATTTCCCATGGAGGAGACGATTGCGGCCTATGCCTTTGACGGCGAAGCGGAAGCTTATCTGGTCCAGAGCAACCTGAATCAGCTCGGGATTGATGCTTACGATACCAAATTGTGTCATCTTTCGGGAGGACAGAGAAGAAAGGTAGCGCTTGCAAAAGTGCTTGCCCTTGACTTTGATGTGCTGATTCTGGACGAGCCGACCAACCATCTGGACAATGAAATGCTGAATTGGCTGGAGGATTATCTGAGGAGATATCGGGGAACAGTGTTTATGGTGACCCATGACCGCTATTTTCTGGACCGGGTATCCAACCGGATTCTGGAAATCAGTCATGGGAAAATGTACAGCTATAGTGCAAATTATTCCCGCTTTCTGGAACTGAAAGCAGAGCGGGAAGAAATGGAGCTTGCATCGGAGCGGAAGCGCCAGAGTGTGCTGCGAATGGAACTGGAGTGGGCCAAAAGAGGATGCCGTGCCAGAAGCACAAAGCAAAAAGCACGCCTGGAACGTCTGGAGGCGTTAAAAAACGGGACGGCACCGTTACAGGATCAGACAGTGGAGATGGATGCAGTGGAGACACGAATGGGGAAAAAGACCATCGAACTGCATCATGTGACGAAAGGATATGAAGGAACCTGCCTGATCCGTGATTTTGATTATACGGTTCTGCGGGGACAGAGACTGGGCATTATCGGGGCAAACGGCTGCGGAAAAACTACGCTGATCCGGATGATTGCCGGTCTGGAAGCTCCGGATCAGGGGCAGATCGAGATCGGGGAAACCATTCGCATCGGATATCTTTCCCAGGAAGAACAGGATATGAATACCGATCAGCGGGTGATTGATTACGTGAGGGAAATTGCAGAATATATTCAGACACGGGATGGGAAAATCAGTGCGTCCCAGATGCTGGAGAGATTTTTGTTTACTCCTGACATGCAGTATACACCCGTCTCAAAGCTGTCCGGCGGAGAAAAACGCAGGCTGCACCTGCTCTGCGTACTGATTGGCGGAGCAAATGTTCTGATCCTTGATGAACCTTCCAATAACGTGGATATTCCAACACTGACAATTCTGGAAGATTTTCTAAGTTCCTTTGTGGGAATTGTAATTGCGGTTTCCCACGACCGTTATTTTCTGGATAATGTAGTTGACAGGATTTTCGAATTTGACGGTACCGGCCGTCTTGTGCAGTATGAAGGCGGTTACACCGACTATCTTGAGACCAGGCAAAGCCGGATGGAACAGTTTGACGGAAAATCAAAAAATCCGGAAAAAACAGCCGGGAAAAAAACAGAGCTTAAGAAGAAGGACTCCGTTGCCGGATGGAAACAGTCACGCACAGAGAAACTGAAATTCACTTTCAAAGAACAGAGAGAATTTGAGACGATTGATGAGGAGATTGCAGCATTGGAGACGAAAATTGCCGGACTGGACGAGGACATGCTGAAAAATGCAACAAATTCACTTCGGCTGTCTGAAATTCTCCGGGAAAAAGAGAAGGCCGAGGCGGAACTGGATGAAAAAATGGACCGCTGGGTTTATCTGAATGATCTGGCGGAAAGAATCGAAGCACAAAAAACGGGAAAGGAATAACCGTGAAATCTGTTTTTAAGCGAAATATGATTAGGCAGTTCTTGTATTTTTCGTGAAACAACAAATTGAAACATGGACAATTTATCCAAAGGGTGTTATAATTTAACCAAATGTATATGGCGGCATTTCTGTGTCGTCATTCGGGCCTTTTTTCGATTCCGAAAAAAAGACACAAAGCATTTATCTGGTCATTATTTTTTAAGGAGGATAAAATCAAATGGCAAGAAAGATGAAAACCATGGATGGTAATCAGGCTGCCGCACATGCTTCTTATGCGTATACCGACGTAGCAGCCATTTACCCGATCACCCCTTCTTCCGTTATGGCTGAACATACGGATGAGTGGGCAACCCAGGGAAGAAAGAACATTTTTGGACAGGAAGTGCAGGTTACTGAGATGCAGTCTGAGGCTGGTGCAGCAGGTGCTGTACACGGATCTCTGGCAGCAGGTGCACTGACCACCACCTACACCGCTTCTCAGGGTCTTCTTCTGATGATCCCGAACCTGTACAAAATTGCTGGTGAGCAGCTTCCGGGCGTATTCAACGTATCCGCACGTGCTCTGGCAAGCCATGCACTTTCCATCTTCGGAGATCATTCAGATGTTTACGCCTGTCGTCAGACCGGAGCTGCTATGCTCTGCGAGTCCAGCGTACAGGAAGTAATGGATCTTACTCCGGTTGCACATTGCGCAGCAATCAAAGGTAAAATTCCGTTTATTAACTTCTTCGACGGATTCCGTACTTCCCATGAAATCCAGAAGATTGAGACATGGGATTATGAAGATCTGAAAGACATGGTTGATATGGACGCTGTTGACGAATTCCGTAAACGTGCTCTGAACCCGAATCATCCGTGCCAGAGAGGATCCGCTCAGAACCCGGATATCTTCTTCCAGGCAAGAGAGGCATGTAACCCGTTCTACGATGCTCTTCCGGCGATCGTACAGGAATACATGGACAAAGTAAATGAGAAGATCGGAACAGACTACAAACTGTTCAACTATTACGGAGCAGCTGATGCTGAGCATGTAATTATTGCTATGGGTTCCGTATGTGATACCATTGAGGAGACCATTGATTATCTGATGGCTGCAGGAAGAAAAGTCGGCGTTGTAAAGGTTCGTCTGTACCGTCCGTTCTCTGCACAGGCTCTGGTAGAAGCAATTCCGGAAACCGTAAAACAGATCACCGTTCTTGACAGAACAAAAGAGCCGGGTTCTCTTGGCGAGCCTCTGTACCTTGATGTTGTAGCAGCATTAAAGGGCAGCAAATTTGAGACCACACCGGTTTACACCGGACGTTACGGCCTTGGATCAAAGGATACCACTCCGGCTCAGATCGTAGCTGTATATGATAACACAGAGAAGACAAGATTTACCATCGGTATCGAAGATGATGTTACACATCTGTCTCTGCCGGTCGGCGCTCCTCTGGTTACCACTCCGGAAGGAACCATTAACTGTAAGTTCTGGGGTCTTGGCGCTGACGGTACCGTAGGTGCAAACAAGAACTCCATCAAGATCATCGGTGACAACACAGATATGTATGCACAGGCTTACTTCGATTATGATTCCAAGAAGTCTGGTGGTGTTACCATGTCTCATCTGCGTTTCGGTAAGAAACCGATCAAATCCACCTATCTGATCCACAAGGCAGACTTTGTAGCATGCCATAATCCGTCCTATGTTGACAAGTACAACATGGTTCAGGAACTGGTAGACGGCGGTACATTCCTGCTGAACTGCCCGTGGGATGAGGCTGGACTGGATGAGCATCTTCCGGGACAGGTAAAAGCGTATATCGCAAACCACAATATTAAATTCTACGTAATCGACGGTGTAAAGATCGGTATCGAAACCGGTATGGGACCGACACGTATCAATACGATTCTTCAGTCCGCATTCTTCAAACTTGCCAATATCATTCCGGAAGAGAAAGCAATCGAACTGATGAAGGCAGCTGCAAAAGCTACTTACGGACGTAAGGGTGATGACGTAGTTGCAAAGAACTGGGCAGCAATCGATGAAGGTGCAAAACAGGTGAAAGAAGTTGCAGTTCCGGAGAGCTGGAAAGATGCAGCTGACGAAGGCCTTAAGACAACTCATGCAGAGAGCGGCCGTGCGGAAGTTGTTAACTTTGTTAACAATATCCAGTCCAAAGTTACTTCTCAGGAAGGAAATTCCCTGCCTGTATCTGCATTTACCGAATATGTTGACGGTACTACTCCGTCCGGCGCAGCTGCATACGAGAAACGTGGTATCGCAGTTAACGTACCGGTATGGAATCCGGAGAACTGTATCCAGTGTAATCGTTGTTCCTTTGTCTGCCCGCATGCAGTTATCCGTCCGATCGCTATGACAGCAGAAGAAGCAGCTGCAGCTCCGGAAGGCATCAAGACAATGCCGATGACAGGAATGGCTGGTTATACCTTCACAATGGCTATTTCACAGCTTGACTGTACAGGATGTGGTTCCTGTGCAAATGTCTGCCCGGGCAAGAAGGGTGCAAAAGCACTTGCTATGGAAAACCTGGCAGCTCATGAGGCTGAGCAGAAATACTTCGATTATGCAGCAGCTCTGCCGCAGAAAGATGACGTTGTTGCAAAATTCAAAGAGAACACTGTAAAAGGAAGCCAGTTCAAGAAACCGCTTCTCGAGTTCTCCGGCGCATGTGCAGGCTGCGGTGAGACTCCGTATGCAAAACTGATCACTCAGCTGTTTGGTGACAGAATGTACATTGCAAACGCTACCGGATGTTCTTCTATCTGGGGCAACTCTTCACCGTCCACTCCTTATACAGTAAACGAGAAGGGACAGGGTCCTGCATGGGCAAACTCTCTGTTCGAGGACAATGCTGAGTTTGGATACGGTATGTTACTGGCTCAGAAGGCAATCCGCAATGGTCTGAAGACCAAAGTTGAGAGCGTTATGAATTCTGAAGCAGCACCAGAAGAAGTAAAGGCAGCATGCAAAGAGTATATTGATACCTTTGATTGCGGCGCTACCAACGGTGCAGCAACAGCAAAACTGATTGATGCAATCAAAGATGCTGACTGCGATACCTGCAGAGCAATTGTGAAAGACAAAGACTATCTGGCTAAGAAGTCCCAGTGGATCTTCGGTGGTGACGGATGGGCATATGATATCGGATTCGGCGGCGTAGATCATGTTCTTGCAAGCGGACAGGATATCAATATCATGGTATTTGATACTGAGGTTTATTCCAATACAGGCGGACAGTCTTCCAAGGCTACCCCGACAGGTGCTGTTGCACAGTTCGCTGCAGGCGGTAAGGAAGTGAAGAAGAAAGACCTGGCAAGCATCGCTATGAGCTACGGTTATGTATATGTTGCTCAGATCGCTATGGGTGCTGATTACAATCAGGCTGTAAAAGCAATCGCAGAGGCAGAGGCTTATCCGGGACCGTCACTGATCATCGCTTATGCTCCGTGTATCAACCATGGTATCAAGAAAGGTATGAGCAAAGCACAGACCGAAGAGCAGCTGGCTGTTGAGACCGGTTACTGGCATTGCTTCCGCTTCAATCCGGCTCTGGCTGCTGAAGGCAAGAGTGCATTTACTCTGGATTCCAAGGCTCCGTCAGGAGATTATCAGGAATTCCTGAACGGTGAGGTACGTTACAATTCTCTGAAACGTGCGAACCCAGCTAAGGCAGAAAGACTCTTTGCTAAGAACGAGAAAGAAGCAATGGATCGTTATGCTTACCTGAATAAACTGGTTAAGCTGTACGGTGCAGAAGAGTAATACTGTGAATAAATACCCCGGAGAAATCTGAGGTAAGATAAAAGAAGACAGCTGCAGTCATGAAAATGGCTGCAGCTGTCTTCTTTTACAGATTCAGAGAAAGATCTGATGGAACTTTTGAAATAGGGCTACCGCAATCCCACTGACTTTAGAAAATGGATCGTTCACGTGAAAAGGATAGTAATTTGAGTAAGGATATGCTAAAATATGTCGCAAATGGATTGAGCGGAATCTGAATTATGCCGCAAATGATGAAAGGGGAGTTTTATGGGTTATTCTGTCTATGATCTTGTCGGATTGTTCTTTATTTATTCTATGCTGGGCTGGCTTTTGGAAACAGCAGCGGCTGCTGTGAAAAGAAGAAAATTTGTAAACAGAGGTTTTTTTAACGGTCCTATCTGTACACTGTACGGATCTGCCGCTGTTTTAATGACGGTTTTTCTCGGTGAACTGAAGAACAGCCTGTTTTTTCTGTTTCTCGGATGTATGATCCTGGCAACGCTAACGGAATGGTTTGGAGGGCATATCCTTTGTCGTATGGGCCACGGAAAATGGTGGGATTATTCCGGGAAAAAATGGAATATGGATGGTTACATCTGTCTGGAATATTCTGTAGTATGGGGTGTTCTTGGCGTTCTTTCCATGAAGTATCTGAACGAATTGATTCTGGGAATTCTTCATCTGATACCGATTGTGCCAAGGAGAATTACACTTCTGGTTCTGATTGCAATCTTCCTGATTGATGGGATCGGCTCCTATGCCGTATTGCACCATCTCACGAGGACAATGCCGAAAATTCTGGCGATGAATGATCAGATCGATGCCTTTACCAAACGGCTGGGAATCCGCATCTACCGTTCACTGGAAGGGCGTATGGAAAAAGCATACCCAAACGTGCAGCAGCAGACAGCAACAGTTCAAAAGCAGGAAGTATTTGCACAGGGCTGCAGTTTCTACAAACTGATTCTGTTATTTTTCATCGGTGCATTTCTTGGCGATCTGGTGGAAACCGTATTCTGCCGTATCACTGCAGGTGTGTGGATGAGCCGCAGCAGTGTAGTGTGGGGACCTTTCAGCATTGTCTGGGGTCTGGCAATCTCTTTGGCTACCTGGTTCTTGTATAATTATCGCGAACGTTCGGACGGTTTTCTGTTTTTCTTTGGAACTTTTCTCGGAGGGGCTTACGAATATCTCTGCAGTGTTTTTACCGAGCTGGTATTTGGTCAGGTATTCTGGGATTACAGCGATATTCCATTCAATCTGGGAGGCAGAATCAATCTGCTGTATTGCTTTTTCTGGGGAATCGCGGCAGTGATCTGGCTGAAAAAACTTTATCCGCTGGTTTCGGGAATCATCGAGAAAATACCGATAAAACCGGGGAAAATAATCACCTGGGTGCTGATTGTTTTCATGGTTTGCAATGTGACAGTTTCCGCTCTGGCTTTGGTACGCTATTCGGAACGGGAATATCAGGTTCCGGCGGATCACGCGTGGCAGCAGTTTATGGATGAACATTATGATGACCAGAGAATGAATCGTATTTATCCGAATGCTGCATCTACCGGTGTTCAGGAGGAATTCACCTGAGAATTGACTTTGGATATCAGTTCGCAGGGCGGAGCGATGCAATTAACAGATAAAAGGCTGTGCAGTTTGCAGAAAGTGTGATATAATAAGTTAGATTAGCGTGCCCGGGATGGGGCTGCAGGAAAGGAAAGCAAAAATAAGATGACAGTGGATAATACATTTACGATAAAGAAACTGCAGAGTCTGGAGCATTTCTTTGTGACGTTCTCTCAGATAACAAAAATGCCGTATGTAGAGTGTGATCCGGAGACCTATGATGATCAGATCTATCTTTTTACAGAGGAAGAAAACGCAAAAGAGTTTGCAAAGAGCTATGTGGAGAAAAATATTCCGCTGCTGACTGTGAAAGTGCTGCAGAACCAGATGGCGAATTTCTTTCTGGGCCTGTATGCAGAAGGCGTGAATATGCTGATCTATCATGACGGTGTCGCGACAAATCGTCTGGATCTTGAGAAAGTATTTCCAAAGCCGAATGAGGAAAAAATAGCGAAGGAACTGCTTCCCATGCTGAATCCGGGGCTGCAGCTTACTGTAATCTATTTCCTTCAGGAACTGAGGCGGCCGAATCAGTCAAAGGATGACGTGGAACGCAGCCGGAAGCTTCGGGAGATGGAAGAAGAGATGCTGGTGAATCTGACCAGATCAAAATTTATTATGGCGATTGACGTTTCCCAGGTAAAAGGTGAATTTGATCCGAAGCATCCGGGACCGGATATACGGATTCCTTATATTAAAAATCAGAAAGAGGAAATTTTCCAGCCGATCTATTCTGATATCGGGGAATTCCGCAAATTTCAGAGAGATCCGAATGCAAAAATCCGCCTTGCGGCCGTTTCTTTTGGACAGCTTCTGCCGTATCTGATGAAGAATGCGAAAGGTTTTGTCCTGAATCCGGCAGATGTGAATCTTGTGCTTTCCAGAGAGCAGCTTGAACGGATCATAGGTGTGAATTAAATGAATAAGAAGGGGAGGGCCGCTGTGAATGAATGTTTGCAACGGCCCATTTGAAACAGGAAAGGAGTTCAAATGAATATTCAAAACTGCAGTGCATATGAACTGATAAAGGAGCAGCAACTTGATGACATTCACGCAAGAGGTTTTTTGCTTCGTCACAGGAAGACGGGAGCAAGAGTGCTTGCACTTGAGACCGAGGATGAAAACAAAGTTTTTAACATTGCATTCCGTACGCCGCCAGCCAACAGCACAGGTGTCGCACATATTCTGGAACACAGCGTTCTGTGCGGTTCCAGAGAATTTCCTCTGAAAGATCCTTTTGTGGAACTGGTAAAAG
>JAQYOA010000108.1 GCA_028727605.1 Lachnospiraceae bacterium | reverse complement strand
ATTTTTTTGCAGCCTCTATTAACAGGAACCCCCATCCGCAGCCAATATCCAAAAGTGTCATGCCTTCCTCCAAATATAACTTTTGCAAAATATGCTCAACTTTATTCTTCTGCGCTTCATATAGGGAGTCACTTGAGCTCTTGAAATATGCACAGGAGTAACTCATTGTCTCATCCAGCCAAAGCCTGTAGAAATCATTTCCAATATCATAATGGGTAACAACTTCTTTTTTCTGATTCTTTTTTGAAGTTGTCAATTTTCGGTTGGAATCTCATTCATTGAGATTCCGAGAAGTTATCGGGGAGAAGGACTTCTTCGCCTTCCTGTAAACCTGAAATAATTTCTACATGAGAAGAACTTTCGATTCCTGTTTCCACTTCCCGGTAAGTCCGAAAACCGTCCTCGCCGAGAAGATAGACGACGGTCCTGCCGTTGATCAGAGAAAGTGCTTTTTTGGGAATGCCAAGGACACCCTCCTTTTCTTCCAGGGAGAGCTGGACGGTACCAAAGGTGCCGTCTTCCAGATCATAGTCAGGGACTTTTAAGGACAGAGAGACTGTGCCGATGTCCGTTTCGGATTCACTTACAGACTCACTTTCAGGAAAAACAGTTGTGGCAATCCGGTCTTCCCCCGCTATGTTAAGCAGATATTCTGTTTCGGGCTGAAAACAGGAATGGTATTCTGTCTTGGCGGTAAAGAGCATTTCGGAATCATCGGTCACAGTGACAATGCGCTGATTCTTTTTTGAGAGATCGGAGGCGCCGGGAGAATAGACATAGGTAACGGTTCCGTCAAAGGGGGCATAGAGCTGGCGTTTTTGAATGATACTCTGATACGCTGCAATGCGTTCCTCCAGAATATGAAGCTCATCTTCCAGTTCTCTTTTCTGCTGCTCATACCGAAGCTTGATCGCTTCTTCGGCAGCCTGTCTTTCCCGTTTTGTCGATCCGGTACCGGTAATTGCCTGACGCCGGAGAGATAACTGAAGCTGCCGGTCGAGAAAGGATTGCTCTTCCGAAAGATCTTCAAGAGCTGACATAGCCTCGGATAACAGATCCGGATAGTTTTCCAGGTCAAGGCAGCAAAGGAGATCCCCTTTTTGCACGACGCTTCCCGGACTTACGAAAAAAGCGGAATAGTGAAGATCCTCTTCCTCATAATAGAGCGTCTCTTCTTTCGCTGCATGATAGGTAAACCGTATCGTTCTGGTGTCACAGATCTTCATACGCTGGCACAGGGCGGTGTTGTATGCCATTTCCTGATAAACAGGTATGTTCGGACATCCGGTTTCGTAAGTGCCGTCCGGAGCGCATGCCTGGAGAATTGTGAGAAGGAAAAGATTAATCATCGCTGTGATTATTTTTTTTGTTTTCATTGCATTGATCCCTGAATTGTTTTGGTGTGACTCCGTTCACTTTTTTAAACATTTCAATAAAAGAACGGGAGCTGGAAAATCCGCTTTCCTCTGCGATATCCGGAATCAGGGATTCGGTGTTTTCCAGAAGGTGAGTGGCATGGTTCAGTCTTAGAGTAGAAAGATAAACGTTGAAATTCCGCCCTGTCTTCTTCGTAAAAATTCTGGAAAAATAGGCGGGACTGAATCCGAAATGCTCCGAAACACTTTCCAGACTGATGTGTTCTTTATAGTGAGCGGAAAGATATTCGGTAAACGGCATGGAATCATCGGAAGCTGTTTTACTGTTTTTTTGAGTCTGCCCTGCGTTTCCGGAAAGGAGAAGATAGAAAATTTGCAGGACACAGGCATTCATCCCCAAAAGTGCGGCAGGATCTTCCGATCTGGAATACTTGCAGATGTCCATCAGAAGATTCATGATGGTCTTTCTGTGTTGGTTCACGATGGCGGTATCAATGGAAACGGAAGGATTCTTTTCATTTCTGTCGAAAAACTGGTGAATGATGGAAGCCGGAACCAGAACGGCAAAGCCGAGAAACGGTTTTGTGATTTCCAGTGATTTGTGAATGACATTCGGATTTACGAAAAGAAAATCGAAATCATTCACATAACAGACGGAGGAACCGACTTCACATTTGAGACTTCCCTGGATGGAACAGTTGAATTCAAAACTGTTGTGCCAGTGAAAATGAGGAGGGTCATTCACGTTTTTCGGTTTTTCTTTTTCTATGATGTCGGAATGAAAAACTTTACAGAAACGGCCGTCGTATAAATTAATCGGTTCATATTCAACAATGTCCATAAATGCGAACTCACCCCTCTAGTTGTGCATTAACACGAAAAAACACTGCAAACAATCCCTTGAAATTAGGGAAAAACATCATATTACAGAATATAATTTTATTCGTTAAAAGTAAAAAAGTCTATAGGACAACGAATAGAAGTAAAATAGTTGTAAGTTTTGGACAAGAAAGCGTCTTGAGAAAAACCGGGAAAAGTATAAGAATATAGAGCATAAAGAACTTTCATGAAGGAGGAAAAACAATGAGAAGGAAATTATTGGCAGTTTCCCTGTCAGCAATTCTTGCAGCATCTATGCTGGTTGGCTGCGGCGGAGACACAAACAAAGGATCTGATTCAGCGAGCACAGCATCAACTGGAACGACATCCGAGAGCACAGGATCCGAAAGTGCAGGCTCTGAGAGCGAAGAGAACACCGGTTCCGGTATCCAGTATAACGGCGACGAGGTGACCATCACCTACTGGCATACCCACAGCGATGCTGAGGAAGAGGTTCTCGTAGACACGATTATTCCGGAATTTGAAAAACAGTATCCGAATATTCATGTAGATGCAGTCAGAATGCCGTACGACGGACTGATGCAGCAGATTATCACCAGCTTGTCCAGCGGAACCGGCCCGGACCTGATGAGAATGGATATCATCTGGGTTCCGCAGCTTGCAGAGATGGGTGCTCTTGCAGCAGTGGATGATCTGGAAGGCTTCGCAGATCTGAAAGATGATCTCTATGAAGGACCATTGAGCACCAACTATTACAATGGAAAATATTACGGCCTGCCGCTGAACACCAACTGTCTGGCAGGTGTTTACAGCAACGCAATGATGGAACAGCTGAATCTGACCGAACTTCCGAAGACCTATGATGAGGTTGTTGCATTAAAGGATAAACTTGGCGAGGATCAGTATCTGATCGCATGCGATGGTGCAAACTCCTGGGCTATGGCTCCTCTGTTCCACTCCCTTGGCGGTGTGTACACAAACGAGGATTACACAGTAGCTTCCGGTTATATTAATGGTGAAGCCAGCGTGAATGCACTGCAGACAATTGTTGACTGGTATGATGAAGGCATCATCGGACCGTGCTTTACCGGAGGAAAACCGGATGCTGCAAACGGTCTTTATGACGGAAATTACCTCTTCAGCTATCAGGGACCCTGGTTCTTCAGTAATGACGATGAAGAAAATATCGCAAAAGTAACCGGCGGCCTTCTTCCGGCAGGCGAAGCAGGTTCTCTGACCGTTAACGGCGGCGAGGATCTTGTTATGTTCGAGAGCAGCAGCAAGAAGGAAGCATCCTGGGTATTTGCTATGTTCCTGATGAATGAGTTCTCACAGACAGCACAGGCTGTAGGCGGCGGACATCTGATTCCTACAGTAAAGAGCATTGCAGAGTCTGATGAGGTTCAGGCAGTGGAAAACATGGATGTTTATATCGAACAGCTTGAAGGCGCTGTATCCCGTACACCGTCTCCGGCATGGGAGAAGATCTCTGACAAACTTTCTATCGCATTCCAGAGCGCAGTCCTGCATGAAGATACCGCACAGTCAGCTCTTGATAAGATTGCTCCTGAACTTGACGCTTTGCTTGCAGGCGAAGAATAATTGTAATTTTGCTGCAGATTGGAATTGTTCTGGCAGGACTTTGTAGAAGCTGCCTGTGAGGACCTTCCAAAGAGCAGTATCACATGGGGAAACGAGCTTGGACTGGTGCATTTGCAATCTCGTTTCCCCTTTCTTATTACAGGGCGAAGGAAACATCATCCGCCCGGAAAGGTATCCGTTATGAAAAAAGATTTTTCATCCAGATTTTCCAGAGGTCTGAGACAATGGCTGGCCGTTCTGCCGTTTCTCGCTGTCGGAATGACCTTGTTTATCGTGTTTGTTTTATACCCTCAGTTGAAAAATATTTATATTGCTCTGACAAATTACAGTATTATGCCGGGTTCGGAGAATGTGTTCGTCGGGCTGAGCAATTTCGCAAATATGTTCAAGGACATTACCGTCAAGGGATCCGATGCCTATTTCTTCTGGATTGCATTCCGAAACAATATTCTGGCAGTTCTTGTGACAGTACCGGGTCAGCTGGTTCTCGGTCTGATTGTCGCTGTTCTGATCCACAATCTGAAAACCGGACGCAATGTGTATAAGATTCTCCTTTATATCGCAGTTATCTGTGACTGGGTTGTTTTCTGTAATATCATCGACTATATTTTCCAGCCGGACGAAGGAAGTTTTGTCAACTACTGTCTGATGAGTCTTGGCCTGTTAAAGGAGCCTGTGGCATGGCTGCAGAACACCTGGACCGGAAACCTGGTCATCTGGATCTGCTCCATATGGAAAGGCTTTGGATGGGTTATGATTATTTACACGGCCGGCCTTCAGGGCATTCCGATGGATCAGTATGAGGCGGCAACCATGGACGGTGCCAATGCACTGGACAAATTCTTCCATATTACGCTGCCGGGATTAAAAGGAACAACCCTTTACCTTCTGATCAATCTGATCAACGGAGCCATGAATATCTTTATCCAGGTATTCCTTCTTACTCAGGGAGATCCTCTCGGAACAACAGATGTTGTTATGGACTATATCTACCGACGGGCATTTAACTATTTTGAATTCGGCTATGCAGCTGCCTGCGGTATTGTAATGGGTATTATTGTTTTTGTTATTTCCATGTGCCTGAAGAGATTCCTTCGCTACGGGCAGAATGATTAAGGAGGAAAGAAGAAATGAAAAAAAAGAAAATGATCAGTCAGATCGTTACACACGTGATTCTTATCTTTTTGGCAACGATATGCCTTCTTCCTTTCCTTTCTATGATTTCCACCTCTTTAATGAAAGTGAAAGGTGTTCTTCCAAATGAGCCGATTATTTTCCCGCAGTTTCCGCTTTACCTGGAAAACTACGTGAAAGCATGGACTGCAAACCATTTTTCCACTTACTTTGTGAACACGATCCTTGTGTCTGTAGTGGGATTGATTGTAAACCTGCTGATTTCCATCACGATGGCATATTCCTTTTCCAGATTCCAGTTTCCCGGAAAGGAAGGTCTCTTTAACGTTCTTCTGCTCACCATGATGATTCCCGCACAGCTTGCAATGATTTCTCAGTATACGGTTCTCAACGGACTCAAGCTGATTGATACCTACCAGGGAATCTGGCTCTTATGGGGAGGCACCTGTGTGGCCGGAAATACCTTCTTTTATCGAGGCTTCTTTGAGGCGGTTCCAAAGGAACTGGAGGAGTCCATGTATCTTGACGGTGCATCCAGATTCCAGACGCTGATTCACTGTATTATTCCGCTTAGCAAGCCGGCGATCGCAACGCAGGCGGTACTTGCCTTCAACGGATACTGGACCAACCTGTTTGATATTTTGACCTTTACCAAA
Organism: Lachnospiraceae bacterium; assembly: GCA_028727605.1. Lineage (GTDB taxonomy): Bacteria > Bacillota > Clostridia > Lachnospirales > Lachnospiraceae > Fusicatenibacter. The sequence continues at coordinate 20,269 of JAQYOA010000108.1, read as the reverse complement.
TCAACCCAAAAGAGAACGCTTTCCGTTGCGCTTCAGTTATTCCGTGGTCAGTACACAACCAATTATGGTCTGATGTTTGCAGCCTGCGTAATTGTTATGGTTCCGATCGTTATTTTATTCATTATTTTCCAGAAACAGTTTATGCAGCAGGGACTTACCGATGGTTCACTGAAGGGATGACGTAAGTCTCTCTGGAGAATTTTCAGTCAGGAGGAGGAATCATGATTACAAGCAGAAAAAAACAATCCTTTGGTATCGCTGTCGTTGATCTCGGTTCTCCGGTTTTGACCCCGCCCACGGTGCCGGTTGATCCGGCAGAATGGGAAGATGCGGTATCTATGAATACATTTTACAGTGCGGGGGGACGAAGGGCCGTTTCTGAAACGGAACTGCAGATGATGTGGGATGACAGAAATCTTTATCTGAATGTGATCTGTCATGAACAGGCTCAGCGCGTGCTGCGTCCTTCTGATAAGGATCCTTTGAAAACGGAATGGATGGTTCGGAAAGACAGGGTGGAAATTGCGCTTGCAAGCGGCAGCTTCAAGGAAAGAGATTATGCCGTGTTTTTCGCAGATTCCGAGGGACACTTTGGTGCCCGCACGGAAATGGGCATGACGTACTTTGGCGGAGACAAAGCGATTTTAAATGACTACTTTACAGAAAAAAACGATGCTGTGAAAACGGATATTTCACCGGATCAGTATGTGTGCAGTATCTCTGTAAAAAAGGATTTCTGGCAGGCTGTTTTTGTGATTCCGTGGAGTCTGTTCGGTGGTTTGCCGGACAGCTATTTCCGGTTTCTTGCCTATCGGAAAAAGAACCAGACCAGTGAAGTGCTCTCTTTGAATCCGCTGGATCTGAATTCCAATTATGATTCCCGATTTGACTACGATCCCGAGAGTTTTATTCCGTGTGCGCTGAATGGAACGCAGCAGGTTGTCTATGCGCACAGTGCCTGTGTCATATTGCCGGACGGTACGATGCACTGGCAGCGTCCTGCGGTACTTTGCTGGCCTTCCCAAAATGAGCGGGCTGAGATTCGGGAACTTCAGAACGCCATGACACCTACAACTCCGGATAACCTTCCGGATCGGATCGTCACGGTTCAGAGATGGCAGGATGTCCTGATGCTGGAGGGAATGGACTTTTTCCCGAACTCGCGCTGTGAAAATTCCTTTGACAAAGTAGACCCTTGGGTTCAGCGCCGCCTTTGCAATGAAGCCCTGAGAAAAGGGGATCAGATCCGTGCATGCCGGGAAATTGATGTTTTGATCGGTTATTTCAGGACGCTGACTTCCTGGTGGTATGCGGACCATACCCTTGGAAATGCAGATGAAGATAACTGGATTGGATTTACCAATCTGAAAGGTGTCACAGATCTGGGTAATAAAATCGTGCTGAACTTTGAGTATGGTCTGGACTCCTGCGATGCCGTACTGATCCCGATGGAAAGGGGCTTCCGGTTTTATGCGAGAAAACAGGGAGATTTTGACTGTCCGGCGGTTCCGTATACTGTGACAAAAGAAAAGGAATCCTACCGGATTGAAACAGCGCACTCTGTGATTACCGTCATTCCGGGTGAACAGTGGTCTGTTGATGCAGATGGTAAATTTATTCTGAATACAGACAACTTCAGACTTTACGATTATGCCGGAAGCATGGGCTTTGATGTCTGTCAGCCCCTTTCGGTCAATGAAATGATTTACGGCTTTGGGGAACGCTTTGATGCGGTAAACCAGAGAGGAAAAGTTCTCTCTCTCTGGCACCGGGATGCTTTCGAGGGATGCAACTGTTCCATTGGAAATCAGTCGTATAAGAATGTTTCTCTGATGCATTCTACCAAAGGTTATTCGCTGTTTATCAACAGCTTTTACCGGATTCGTGCGGATATCGGAAGAGTCAGCAGCGGGCTGCGCATCACAACAGCCGGTCCCAAAGCAGATCTTTATGTTTTCACCGGTACCCCGTTGGAGAATCTGGATGAATATACCAGGATTACCGGAAGACCGCTTCTTCCTCCCAACTGGGTGTTTGAGCCCTGGGCCGGAGGCGGTGTGGGACGATGGAAGGACGGTCCGACCCACAATGTCCTCTGGGAAATGGAAGGTGTTATTAAGAAGTTCAAAAATCTGGATATTCCCCATTCGGGGCTTTATGCGGAGGGGGCCGGCTGGAAATGGCCGGATCACTACAATAAAGAAGAAGTCTATAAAATCGCATCCTTTGCCAAGCAGGAACACATGAAAGTGTTCTCCTGGCAGTTTTCTCATATCAGTGAAAAGGAGGCGGGAGAGCTTCTTATGGAATGCCCGAAGGAGGAACTTCCGATTACAAGAACTCCCGGATACAAAAATGAGAAACCACTTCCCTGTCTGATTGATTTCTCTCATCCTCTTGCCGAAGAACTGTTGGAACGTCAGTGGCATGACCGCCTTGACGCGGGCTTTGACGGAACGATGGTGGATTTTGGAGAAATTGTTCCGGATGAAGCAGTGTTTTTCGACGGACGAACCGGAGATGAAATGCACAACGCCTATGCGTTGGAATACACAAAAGCGTACCGAAAACTTTTCGAAAAATACAGAGGAGACGATCATGTATTATTTTCCCGATCAGCCGCTGCGGGAGTCCAGCAGTACGCCTGCCAGTTCGGAGGAGATCAGCTTTCCAGTTTTCGCGGGCTTACCTATGCGCTGAACGGCGGACTTTCTCTGGCCGCATCCGGATTCCCGTTCTGGGGTGTGGACGCGGGAGGTTATTCCGGCTTTGCCGATGAAGAAACGTATCTGCGCTGGACGGAATTTGCGGCCTTTTGCCCGATCATGCGATTCCATGGTGTGACGCCGAGGGAACCCTGGGTTTACAGCAATTATACGGTGGGAATTTATAAGTTCTATGCCTGGGTTCGGGAAAATCTGCTGAGATATTCCATTCACACGGCGGAGGAAGCTCACCAAAAGGGAACTCCGATGATGAGGACGCTTCCGATGATGTTTCCGGGAGATCCGGAGGCAATTTGGTGGGAAGATGAATATTTCTATGGTCCGGATCTTCTGGTGGCTCCCGTTCATCAGGAAGGAACGGCAAGACGGGTGTATTTTCCGGCAGGTCGATGGATTGATTTGCTGGACAGTAAAAAAATTGTGGATGGAAACAGAGTGATTACGGTGGAGGTACCGATGAACCGGATTCCCGTCTACGTAAGAGAAGGGGCCTGCATCCCGTTGGAAATGAACGGAGAACTTGCACTCGGTGAAAGCATGACCTACGAAAAGAGAAGTACAGTGCTCATGAGCCGGTCGTTCCGTTTGATTCAGGGAAAACGGTTTCTGAATGGAACGATATCGGAGTATTCCGCCTCCGGCAGTGAAGAAAGTGCCGAATTTGTTCTATCAAACCTGTGCGGGGCAGAGTTCCTTTTGCTGCTTGGCTTTGATAAGAAACCAAAAGAGCTGGAACTGAACGGACAGCCTCTTTTGGAGGTTCCGTCCCTGGCGGCGCTGGAACACGGGACCGGCTGGTACCAAAGAGAGGATCTGACAATTGCCGTAAGTGTCCGCTCCTTTGAAGAAATAAGGATTCATGTCATGATTTGACACAGAAAAACTGAAATCGACGTTCCTTCCGGAGGGACTTTTGTTTTTAAATTCGAGAAAAGGAAAAAGAGTTTATGAAGAATGAAAGCTTTCGAATTCTGCCAGACAAGGCTCAGTATGCGATCGGACAGCCGGTTCGTCTGGAGATAAAAGGTGTAAAAAGAGATGAGGCAGATCAGATCAAATTTACAGTGTTTGACTGCAGAGGGCCAAAATGTGAAATTACTTCTTTGGATGTTTCCGAAAACTTCCTTTTGCTTCCGGAGTCGTTCTCGGAAAAAAAGGGCGGTTATCTGGTGAAGGCAGAGCTCTTTGGCAAAGAAATACGGAAAGATACCGCCTATACGGCATTTGATGTTGCCGAACATTGGGAGGACACACCCAGGTATGGATTTTTGAGCTGTTTTTCCGGTGAGGAGCCGCAGACAGGCTCCTATGGTGAGTTTTTCAGAACAATGCATCTGAATGCGATTCAATTCTATGACTGGATGTACAGACATGACTGCTTTTATCCGGAGGAGGATCTTTATACGGATATCATGGGACGTCAGGGATCCATGGCTGCTGTTCGGAACCGCATAGATGGAGTTCACAGCTGCGGAGGAAAAGCAATTGCCTACGGTGCCGTCTACGGTGCAGAGTCTTTCCAGGAGGAGCATCCGGAGTGCAGATACCTGCACGATAACGGCGATCCCATGGTTTTTATCGATAAAATCTGGCTGATGGATATTCATCAGGGAACAGCATGGAGAAAACAGATTCTCTCGGAATATGGAAAAGCTCTGGATTCCGGATTTGACGGAATCCATATGGATCAGTACGGCGATCCGAAAGAGGCATTTGTATCGAAAGAGAATCAGATGGTGATCCGGGATCTGGCTGACGATTTTCAGGATCTGATCAACGAAGCGAAAGAGACGTACCCGGAGAAATACTTTATTTTCAATGCAGTCAATAACTGGCCTGTGGATTCCGTGGCAAAAAGCCGTGAGGACTGTGTGTATATTGAAGTCTGGTCTCCCAATGACACCTATGGGGATCTGTTCCGTCTGATTGAACATGCGAGAATTCAGGGAGAAGGAAAACAGGTGATTCTTGCGGCTTACTTAAATCCTTTCAAGACGGATACCCTTCCAAACAAAAATGGTGCCACAGCACAGCTTGCCATGGCAACGATTTTTGCATCGGGAGGTTTTCATCTGCTTCTGGGCGAGGAAGGCCGGATTTTGACGGAAGCCTATTATCCGGACAACTGTCCGATCGGTGATACGCCTCTGATGGAATCGTTCCGGAGATATTATGATTTTATCACTGCATACGGAGAGATGCTGTTTCCAAAGGACTGGACGGATGTCACTATGCAGTATGCCGGGGGAATCAATTCGGAATTCGCGTTCCCAAATGTTGACTGGTCCCCCTATCCGGAGGCGGGAAAGGTCTGGATCCGGATTTATAAAAGAGGGCGGGAATTTTCCGTTCGATATGTCAATTTTACGGGAATCACAGATATGAACTGGAATCATACCCATCCGGATTTTCCGGTTCCCAAAAAAGAGATCGAAACCAGAATCAAGCTTCCGGGGGAAAAAATTGAGATCCGTGTCATGTCTCCGGATTCTTCCGATCAGGAACCTGTCACACCTGATTACACTGTGAGCTGCGGAGAGGATAAACGGCAGGAGATTGTTTTTCGGATTCCGGAATTATCCGTATTTGCTGCGGCTTATATTCAAATTAATGAAATTTAGGAGGATTATTTATGAAACTGAAACTGGACAAGAAAACGGGACCGCTTTACTGGTGTACTTATGAGCATCAGTTCACCTGCAATACGTACATGCCGGAGGACCGGTTCAAAGAAAATATTGACTGGATGGCGAAAGAATTTGCACCTTATGGATATGAGATGGTGTGCACCGACGGCTGGATCGAGGATTCTTTCTGTATTAACGAAAACGGATACCTGACCCGTCACCATGATTCCTGGCAGCATGACTGGAGATACTGGGCAGATTATCTGAACGAGAGAGGCATGGCTCTTGGAGTGTACTACAATCCCACCTGGATCAGCCCGGCTGCGGTTCAGAATGAAAAGATTACCGTGAAGGGAACCAATATTCCGGTGCGTGAGATAACGGATTTGTCTTATGTCTATGACGGAGACAGCTGCGGGATTGAGGGAGACCGATTCTCCTATCCCAACGGGGACAAAGCCCTGTACTGGGTTGATGCAGACCGCCCGGGTGCCAAAGAATACATCCAGGGTTATGTACAGTACTTCATAGACTGTCATGTGGATTTCCTGCGTATTGATTTTATTTCCTGGTATGAGGACGGTATTGATAAAGGGAAAAAGATCGGAAGAGATCATGGAGCGGAAAATTACCGCAAAACACTGGAATGGATCAAAGAGGCTGCCGGGGATAAAATCATGATCAGCCTTGTTATGCCGCACTTAAAAAACAACGGAAAAAATGAATTTGGCATGGGCCGGATGGCAAGAATCAATGAGGATGCCGGCACCGGCGGATGGGAGACCTTCAGCGATAAAAACAGAGGAATGCACTTTGATTACTGGTCTCAGTGTACAACCGCATTTGACGGTTTGATTTACTGGTCCAAACTGTTTTCGGAGAACAACATGATTATGGATGCCGATATGCTCAGACTGAATACATTTGCAACGGATGACGAATGTATTTCCGCAGTTTCTCTGGATCTGATTGCAGGTGCACCGCTGGATATCGCAGATCAGTACGACACCATCGGAGACCGGGCCTGGATCTACAAAAATGAGGAACTTCTCGAACTGAACAGAAAAGAAGTTGTATCCTTACCGCTGTCCACAGATCCGAAAAATCCGGACAGCACGATCTGGATTGGAAAAGAACCTTCCGGAGATGTGATTTTGTCTCTGTTTAACCGGGATGCGGTCGAAAAAGAGGTAACGGTAGATTTTGAGAAAGTATTGTCTGTTGGAGCATCTCCTGTAAGAGACCTCTGGCTTCATGAAGATCTCGGAGAGATGACTTCTTTTGAGGCAGTTCTTCCGCCTCACGGCTGCAGAATCCTTCGTATATCGAAAAGGAGCTAATATGAATCTGGCAGCACTTTATCACAGCGGTACCTATCCGGAGATTTATGCACCGGATCGTCACCACCTTACCTTTTCTTTTCGGGCAGCAAGCGAAGATATTTTGTCCTGCCATGTGGTTTATTTTCACAAAAATCACATGGCGGAAACCATGAAAGAGCAGGAAATGCCGCTTCAGTATCAAACCGGCAGTACTTCCATCTATTCGGCAACGGTTCCGTTTCAAAAGCCGGCGAGATATATTCAGTACTGTTTCCGTCTGGCCGGAAGAGACGGCCAAACGGTCTGGTATGATGCTTTCGGACCGAGGGATGCGTATCCTTCCTACGGTTATTTTGAGTTTGCCTATGCGAATGACACGGCGGTCGCTTTGATGCCGCCCTCCTGGAGCCTGGGAACCGTTTATTATCAGATTTTTCCGGAGCGTTTCCGAAACGGAAATCCATCCAATGACCCAAAAGACAGTCTGCCCTGGGGCAGCAAACCGACTCCCTCCAACTTTATGGGGGGAGATCTGGAAGGGGTACGAACATCTCTGGACTACCTTTCTTTGCTGGGAGTGGAATGCATTTATTTCAATCCTGTTTTTACATCTCCGTCGAATCATAAATATGACACAACGGATTATTATACGGTAGATCCGCATTTTGGAACAAACGAGGATCTTTTTTCTCTGGTACAGGAAGCTCACAAAAGAAACATCAAGGTTATTCTGGATGCAGTATTCAATCACACCGGAACGGATTTCTTCGCCTTTGCCGATATTCTAAAAAATCAGGAAAAATCCGGATATCTTGACTGGTATCATATCACTTCCTTTCCGGTCAAACAGGAAGCAGGATGCTATGAATGCTTTTTTGGATTTCCAGGCATGCCAAAGCTAAATACCGGAAATTGTGAAGTACAGGAATACCTCATAAAAGTATTGGAATTCTGGGTTCGGGAAGCAGGTGTGGACGGATACCGGTTCGATGTTGCGGATGAAGTGGATGAAAATCTGCTGATCAAAATCCGGGACCGGCTGAAACGCCTGAATCCGGATCTGGTTCTGATCGGAGAGACCTGGGCAGAAGGAAAACGTCTGCTGAACGGCTGCGAAATGGACAGTATTATGAACTATTCCTTCCGACAGGCAATGCTGGAATTTTTCGCAGAGCGGTCCATTGATGCCCGGAAATTTGCAAATCTGCTCGAGACTGCTCTTTCGAGACATCCGGAGCCGATCAATTTGGCCATGTTTAATGCCCTGGATACCCACGATACGGAACGTTTTCTTGAGAGCTGTTCCCGCAATTTCACTTCCTTCCGGCTGGCAGTTGTCATACAGATGCTGTTTGTCGGTTCTCCTTCCGTTTATTACGGTGACGAGAAAGGTATGGATGGAAAAAATGATCCGGACTGCAGGAAATGTATGATTTGGGAACAAAAGCCGGAGGAACAGGAACTTTTCAAATTCTATCAGATGCTGATCCGGTTCCGAAAAGACCATGTGGCAGTAAGAAACGGGTCTTTCCGGACTTTGACAGCCAAAGAACGTGTATATGGATTCGAACGGGAATGGGAAGAAGAGACAATTTCCGTATTTATCAATGATGGAGAGACGGAGGAAGAAGTGAGAGATCCGGATCAGAATCTCTACACACTTCCGGCCGGTACTTTCCTGATTGTGTGCAAAAAAGGCGGAGCAGCAACCGAAACACTCCGCGGCTAAAACAGACACAGAAAGGAGATCCCGATGAAGAAACTTGAGTTTGGTGTATCATCTATGGTGCTTGGCCCGGCAATAGAGGCGGCATCTTATCAGGAAATCAGCACGGATACATGGGAAAATGCGGCTGTCATTCGTACTTTTTTCCGGTCCGGAGGAAACCCGGTATCTGTCACACCCACGGTGTGCAGATTTTTGTATTCTGCCGAAAAACTCTTTGTGCTTTTTGAATGTCGGGAAGAAAGCAGCTCCCATAAAGTAGTGAAAAAAAATACAGTTACAGAGCTTACTTCTTCGAGAAAAGACCGGGTGGAGCTCCTGCTCTCCGGAAGAGATTTCTCAAGAAGGGATTTTGCTGTTTTTGGTGCCGAAAGAAACGGGCAGACCGGAGCTTTTGTGGAACGGGGAATGACTTATATCAGCGGAGACAGAGCCTATCTTGGAGGAGGAAAAGATCCACAGGATCAGGGAGTAAAACATGCTGTTCCGACAGAAAAATATACAGCGGTTGTCCGGGCAAAAGAGGGCGCATGGTACGCATTATTTGAAATCCCATGGGATGTTTTCGGCGGGAAACCAAAGGAGGGCGGCAGATTTGAACTCCAGGTTTACCGGAAGAAACATCAGTCCAGCGAAATTCTGTGTTCCACTCCGCTGGATCTGAATGTGAACTATTCCGACCGTTTTGAATACGATCCGGAGACTTTTCTTGAGGTATCCTTCGGAGAAACGAAAAAGACAGTCATCGAAGAGTCGATTGTATTTACTCTGCCTTCGGGAGCACTTCACTGGCAAAGGCCCGGAGTGCTTGCACAGCCGTCACCGGAGGAGGCAAAGGCCATCTATCTTCTGCAGAAAAGTTCGGATCCCACCACGATGGAGAATCTGAGTGAAAGAATCACGCTTGTTCAGCGGTGGCAGGACAGCCTGACGCTGGAAGGCTTTGATTTCTTCTTCAATCAGGAAATTGCAAACCCATGGGAGCCGATGGATCCATGGGTGGAAAAACGTCTGGTCAATGAACACTTAAGGGCAAAACAGTTTGATGCGGCTGCGGCAGAGCTTGATCGGTATATCGATTTTCTCAGAACCTGCAGCTCGTGGTGGTACGCCGATCACAGCTTTGGAAATCAGGACGCCGAAAAATGGTCGGGATGTACCCGGATCACGGAAGTGACAGAGCAGAAAGATTCTGTGAAGGTTTCCCTGGAACTTGGCGGAAAAACAGGGGAGCTGGTCATTTACCCCGTATCTTCCGGTTTCCGGCTTGTGTCCGGAAAGAAAGGGTTCTTTGATGGAAAACCGGAAAGCTTTTCCCTGGAGGAATCCGAAAGAGCGTATGTACTGAAAAGCGGCGGTCACAGCCTGACAATGCAAAAGGATACACTGGAGCTGCTGGTGGACGGAATTGCTGCAGCAGGTTTGAAAGACCTGTCCTTTGCTTTCGATGAGAACGGCTTTTGTGGTTCCCGCATTCACTTTTCCATCCGGGAAAACAGTGCGGTTTATGGATTCGGTGAGCGGTTCGACAGTGTCAATCAGTATGGAAAGACGGTTTCCCTCTGGCAGAGAGATGCCTGTGAAGGGTGTCTTGCTTCCATCGGAAATCAATCCTATAAGAATATTCCCCTTGTTCACACAAGTGAGGGATTTAGTTTCTTTGTCAATTCTTCCTATCGTCTGCGGATTGATGCGGGAAATACTTCTCCGGAGGTTCTTTCCGTGGAGGCATGCGGTCCCGTGTTTGATCTTTACCTCTGGCCGGGTAATCCGATGGAAGCCATGACTGCTTACGCAGACCTGACCGGTTTCCCGATTCTTCCGCCGGAATGGGTATTTGAGCCGTGGGCCGGAGGAGGCGGCGGCAGATGGAAACATGGTCCTATGCATGATATTGCCGCTGAGCAGATGTCTGTGATGAGAAAATTTGATGAGCTCGATATTCCTCATTCCGGTTTTTATGCGGAAGGTGCCGGTGCGGACCACTTTGGTGAGTATAAGAAAGAAGAGCTTTATAAGGTGGTATCCTGCGGAGAGCGCCATGGCCTGAAGGTATTTTCCTGGCAGTTCCCGAACATGCCCATTGAGAAGGCGCAGGAATTACTGCCGGATTGTGCGGAGGATGAACTTCCCGTTACGCGAAACGGAGAGGATCCGGAGCAGAAGCTTCCCGTTTATATTGATTTTTCCCATCCGCGGGCAAAGGAACTTCTGAAGGCACAGTGGAAGGATCGGCTGGATGCGGGAATTCGCGGCAGTATGGTGGACTTTGGCGATATTGTTCCGGATCAGGCAGTGTTCTATGACGGAAGGCGGGGCGATGAAATGCACAATGCCTACGCTTACCAGTATGCGAAAAATTATCGGGAACTGTTCGAGGAAAAATACGGGGATGATCATGTTCTTTACACAAGAGGCGCAGCACCCGGTTCCCAGCATTTTACCTGTCAGTTTGGCGGAGATCAGTTGACCAGTTTCCTTGGTCTGAACTACGCGATTTCCGGAGGACTTTCCGCGGCGGCTTCCGGACTTCCCTTCTGGGGAGTGGATGCAGGCGGTTATGACGGTTTCCCGGATCAGGAGACATATATCCGCTGGACAGAGTATGCTGCATTTTGCCCGATCATGCGTTATCACGGTACAGAGCCAAGGGAACCCTGGGAATATGATGAATTTACTGTTCAGATCTATCGTTTTTACGCCTGGTTCCGGGAAAATCTGAAGCCTTATATAGTGAATGCGTCGGTGGAGGCACACAACCAGGGGATTCCTGTTATGCGTCCGCTTCTGATGGCTTATCCGGAGGATACAGCTGCAGTGGATGTGTGGGATGAGTATTTCTTCGGACCGGATCTTCTGGTTGCTCCGGTTTCGGATGAGAGAGAAGAGCGCTCCATTTATTTCCCGGAAGGGAAGTGGGTCAGCCTGTGGAACCCTCTGGAGACTGTGACCGGCCCGGCACGGATTACCAAAACGGTACCCATCGATAGTATCCCTGTATATGTAAGAGAGGGTGGTTTCCTTCCACTCTGTCTGAATGAAAATCTGCAGTTTGGGGAAAGCATGAGCAGGTCAAAAACCGGTGCGATGCTGATTGCGCTGACAGAGACAAAAGCTTTTGAAGCGCTTTCCGACCGATCGGGCGCACAAAGAACATGCAGTATAGAAAAGATGGAAGACGGATATCGGATTCAGATTTCGGGCGGAAACGCCGGTCCGTATTTCCTGATTGCGGGAACAGACGGAAAGGTTCCGGCAGTGACTGCAAACGGAAGGAATCTTACCAAAGTGCCCTCAAGAGAAGCACTGTATTTCCAGGAGGGATATTTTAAGAGAGAAGACGGCATGGTGATCCTGAAGGTGAATCCCTCCACAGACTATGATATTGTGTGTTCCCTGGGAGAATAAAAAATGGACAGCATTATGACTGCAGAAAATGTGAGCCGCTGCTTTCAAACCGCGGGCGGAGATTTCTTTGCTCTGAAAAAAATCAATCTTGAGATCCCGCGGGGGAAACTCACAATTCTCCGCGGCCGTTCCGGTTCCGGTAAAACCACGCTTTTGAATATTTTAGGCGCGCTGGATCTTCCGACTGAGGGCAGTGTCCTTTTCGAGGACCGGGATATCGGAAAACTGGATGAGAAAACCAGGACAAAGCTCCGGCGCTATGAGATCGGGTTTGTGTTCCAGTCAGTCGCCCTTGTTCCGATGATGAATGCCCTGGAAAATGTAGACTTCGCGCTTCGGATGACAAAATATCAGGGAGACCGCACAAAGCGGGCGATGGAATGCTTAAGGCTTGTGGGACTTTCCGGGAGGGCGGAGCATCTTCCCCAGGAACTCTCCGGAGGTGAACAGCAAAGAGTCGCCATCGCAAGGGCCATCGCCCATCGGCCGAAGATACTCTTTGCGGATGAACCCACCGGCGCTTTAGATACTGCCATGGGTCTTACCGTGGTAAAGCTTTTTAAAGAGCTGGTGGAACAGGAAGGGGTTACCGTTGTGATGACAACCCATGATGTGGGGCTGATGGAGCTCGGTGACCGGGTCTATGAGCTGGAAGGGGGTGAGCTGGTTCGTGGAGCAGGAGAAAACAAAACCGATTATTGAATGTGACAATCTGGTCAAGATTTATAAGACAGATGAGATTGAAGTCTGCGCCCTGCAGGGCCTGGATATCAAAATCGACCAGGGCGAACTTATGGCAATTATCGGCAACAGCGGCTCCGGAAAATCCACGTTCCTGAACATGATCGGCGGATTGGACCGGCCTTCTGCCGGCCGGCTCATCGTAGACGGGAAGAATCTCTTTTCGATGACGGAGTCGGAACTGTCCGAGTATAAACGGAAGACGGTGGGGTTTGTCTGGCAAAATAATGCGAGAAATCTGCTGCCGTATCTTACCGCCTGGCAGAATGTGCAGATGCCCATGCTCTTTGATCCGGACAAGAAGAAAAAAGAAAAAGCACTGGAGCTGCTGGAACTGGTTGGACTTTCCCATCGGAAAAACAGCCGTTTAAGCCAGCTTTCCGGCGGTGAGCAGCAGCGCATTGCCATTGCCATCGCCCTTGCAAATGATCCGAAAATTCTGCTGGCGGATGAACCGACCGGTGCAGTTGATGTCAAGACCGGCGCGTATATTCTGGACATGTTCCGGGAGATTAACAAAAATACCGGGCTTACCATTGTCATCGTAACCCATGACCGGCTGCTCAGCAAAAAGGTGAACCGTGTGGCAGCCATCCGGGACGGAAAGATCAGCTCGGAATTGATTATGAAGCAAAGCTATGCAGACTGGATTAATGAGATAACCGCTTTTACAGAAGCCGGGTCCGTGCAGGACGAATATCTGATTCTGGATCGGGCCGGCCGTGTGCAGATCCCGCGGGAGGTACTGGAAAAACTGGGGATTAAAGAGAACCGGGTCCGCCTTACTGTGGAAGGGGATAAAATTATTATCACGAAACCGTAACAAAAGGGAGCGCACAAAAGAAGCGCACAAAAAGAAGCCGCAAAATCAAAGGACTTTGCAGCTTCTTTTTTTGGCCTGATGCGTAATCAAAATGCCTGCGGCAAGAGCAGTAAAGGGAGCGACTGTCACAAGGCCAAAGCTTCCCACGACGGTGTCGAGGATTTCGGCGGCCACATATTTGTAGTTCAGCATATGGTCCACCGGTGTACCCTGTGCCATAAATACCATAAGGAGTGTGACATAGCCGCCGGAATAAGCCAGGAGCAGCGTTGTGGTCATCGTTCCCATGGCCGCTCTTCCCACGTTCATACCGGAACGGGCGGCTTCTTTCCAGGAAATCCCCGGCTTCTTTTCCACCACTTCATAGACGGCGGAGGTGATATCCACGGATAAATCCATCATGGCACCGGAGGCGCCGATAAAAATACTGCTCATGAAGATCGAAGTCAGATTCAGATTCTGATATCCGCTGTACAAAAGAGACTCGGAGCTTGGCATGACAGCACCGTTAATTTTGAAGAGATCGGTAAAGCAGATTCCGAGAATGCAGGCGGTCGTGATTCCAAGAAGTGCCCCAAGGGAGGCGGTCATGGTCCGGAGATCAAATCCGTAGACAAAGAAAATGATCATCAGTGTCAGAAAAACGGTGACAGCAATCCCGACCCATATCGGGGAATATCCTTTCAGGTAAGCGGGAACGAGGATTTTCCAGATAGTCAAAACCGTAATGAGAAAAGAAAAAATTGCCAGAAATCCGTTTTTTCCCGCGAACAGAATCAGCAGAGCGGCAAAGGCGAGCAGAAGGAGGATTTCTTTGTCCAGCCGATAATGATCGGACATCACGGCGGAGCCGACGATACCGTTTTCGTAGCTGATGGTGACGAGGGCACGGTCACCCACTTCATAAATTTTATCCTTTTCCAGAGAACCGGAAAGAAAATTGACCCCGGTGATCTCCTGATCTTTTAAAACGCCGTTCTCGATCAACAGGCGGCAGGACTGTTCCCCGGACTGAACCAGCCCGGACTGCTTGATCATGGAATTGTCTACTGCTGTGACAGTGGCAACGGCGCGCTCCATATCCTGATAAATCAAAGCATCCTCATAGCCGGTGGGGATGGCTATGAGGATACCTGTAAGAAGAATGCCTATGAAAATCATCAGGAGTATGGATTTTTCTTTTTTGAAAAAAATACTCTTCATGTCTGATTTTCTCCTGAAATTACTGTACGTTAGTCAGGCTTGCCAGTTTTGTGTAAATCTCGGTGTTGTCATAATAGCCGTCGAAGGCTTCCTGTCCGACACCCTGCACAAGTACTTCCACGGGAAGTCCGGTATGTGCGTAGGAACCAAAGTTTACACCGCTCTTGTTATTGAGAATGTGTGTGATGGTTACAGTCAGCGGTTCGTAGCTTCCGTATTTTACGTACTCTTCCTGGGAGAATTCGGTTTCCTCACCGGTTCTTGCCATGGTCGTATCGTAAGCTGCCTTTAAGGTCTCGTATTCGTACTGTGTCATTGTAAGTGTTCCATCGTCATCGGATTCCGGATGAAGATCGGCGCTGTCTTTTTGCTGTGTGCTTGAAGCGTCATCGCTTTCCGGAGCTGCAAGACCGAAGAGAGCGGTGATATCGTTCATCACCGTATCAAAATCGGTGCCGTTTTCCTTATAGGCAGATACGTAATCGGAATCGAATTTCGCGTAGGAAATCTTCTGATTGTTGAAATTGGTAAGGAACGTATCGTAATCAGTTCCTGCAAAGCCGATGGTCAGACCGCCGGTTTCATGGTCACCGGTTACAAGGATCAGGGTCTCGTCCGGATGCTGCTGATAGAACTCCACAGCTTTTGCAACTGCATCATCCAGTGCGATGGTATCGTTAATGGTTGCAGCGGCATCATTTGCGTGACATGCCCAGTCGATCTTTCCGCCCTCAACCATCAGAAAGAAGCCGTTGTCATTATCCAGCATCTCGATGCCTTTTTCTACGTAATCAGCCAGTGCCCATTCGCCTTCCTGAAGATCCATGTCGTAGGACATTGCGTCTCCGTCAGCGAGATGTTCGTCAATGATCAGTGCTTTGCCGTCGTCGGAAGTTAAGGCTTCTGCTTCCTCCTGGGTTTTGGCTACCTGATAGCCTGCTTCCTGTGCCAGTTCATAGATATCCTGTTGATCACCGTCTTTTCCGGTAGGCTGTTTTACTGCACCGCCCGCAAAATAGTCAAATCCGCTTTCCACCATTTCCAGGGCAATTTCATAGTAGCTGTTTCTGGAAGCCTGATGAGCATAGAAAGCAGCGGGAGTTGCGTGATTGATATTGACACTGGAGACAATGCCGATCTTGTAATCTTTCTGGTTTTTCAGCTTCTCTGCGATCGTTTCATATTCTGTTGTAAAATCCTCGCTTACATTGATGCTTCCGCTCCAGGTTTTGTGTCCGGTTGCAATGGAAGTTGCAGTGGAAGCGGAATCCGGGGCAAAGGAAGTGCTGTCATAGGTCTGTGCGGAACCTGCGATGGGGAAGTTCATCATCGTGAGATTGTTTTTGCTCTCCAGGATTTCCTTTTCCTCGTCGTTCACAGTGACGGTTTTGCTTGCAGAGGCAGCTGCATTGGCACTTACAAAGTAGTTGGTCAGCTGGATCTGGGGGTAACTCATTCCATCACCGATAAACAGGAAAATGTATTTCGGTGTTCCTTCCGAAGTTTCCGTCTCTGCGGCTGGTGCTGCAGAAGCAGTGATGGCCTCTGTTGACGGCTGAGTTTGTGTGTCTGCGTCATCGGTGGTTTCTGTCTGTGTACTGTTTGCTGCTGCATTTGCCGAGCTCTGGCATCCGGTCAGTGTTCCGGCAGAAAGTACCATAGCGGACAGAAGAATACATAAAAGTTTCTTTTTCATAAATAACCTCCTGAAAAATAGTTTCTCTTGAAACATGTCTGATTATACGGCAGAAAAACAAGTGAGTTCTATCAGCGCAGCATTAAATGAACTTAAAATTTGTGTAAATAGTTGCTGTGCAGACATATATTTTTGGAAGTCATTCGGTGCTTTTGAGCGGAAGTTGTATGGGAAAGATGCGGGAAATGTACATTGATGAAGAGAAAATTTTGCGTTATGATAAAGCCGTAAGTTTTTCTGAGATCCGGCTCACAAAAAGGAGGGGGAGCATGTTATATCGCACATATCAGAAAATAATTGAAATTTTCAGAGAACATAATGGGTATATGAGTTTTTCACAGCTTCAGTCACATCGCGTAACGGTTCTGCAGCTGCGGGAGATGGAAGAAGAAGGAAGTGTGCAGCGGTTTGCCAGGGGATGGTACTGGTGTCGAAAATGCGGGATTGAAAAACCAAAGGATTATCGGTATATTGAAATAGCAAAGGTCAATCCCAAAGCAGTCTTCTGTCTGGAGAGTGCCTGCTATCTGATGGGGATCCTGAAAAAAGAGCCTGAAATCATTTCAGTCGCCACGGAAAGAACAGATCGGAAGAAAATGGAATTTGATTTTCCCATTCGGAGATTTTATCTGCAAAATACGGGTCTTCCCGGTGAAATTTGCGAGATAGAGACAGAGTTTGGCAGCTATCGCTGTTACTCGGCGGAGCGAACACTCTGTGACTGTCTCAGGATGAAAGAAAAGTTTGAGCTCTCTGTCTATCGGGAAATTGTGGAATCCATAAGAAAAGGAAACTGTGAGAAACAACGGGTGGCCGATTTTGCAGGAGCTTTGCGAACATGGAGGAATGTTCGGGAAGAGTTTGGGGAAATGTATGAAATGGGAAAGGATACTTGTGTGATATGAGAGAGACAAAGGAAAAAGAGTCCGAAGAAACGAAAGAAAAAACGACGGAACAAATTGATTCCGTACTGTGTGAATGGGGAGAAGGTTTTGCAAGGAGCATGCAAAATCTGGCAAAGTGGATCCTGCTGGCGCTCCTGATCGGCTGCGTGGTCGGAGGTGTGAGCACTCTGTTCGCCCATGTGCTTGCATGGGTAACACTGCTTCGGGAGGAAAACAGATGGATCTTTTATTTCCTTCCGGCTGCCGGTTTGTGCATTGTATTTCTGTATCAGAAATTCGGCAAAGATGACGGAGGTGCCAACCAGGTATTTTCTACGATCCGTTCCCAGGATAATGTGCCCTTAAAAGCGGCACCGCTGGTATTTCTTGCCACGGCTCTGACTCATCTGACGGGAGGATCGGCAGGAAGAGAGGGCGCCGTGATTCAGCTTGGAGGAAGTATTGCCAATCAGGTGGGACGGTGGATTCGTCTGGATGAGGAGGATCGCCATGTCGTTGTGATGTGCGGAATGAGTGCGGCATTTGCGGCGCTGTTTGGCACGCCGATGGCTGCCGCGGTTTTTGCTATGGAGGTTGTGAGTGTGGGAGTGATGTATTATACCGCCCTTGCACCCTGCGTGATCGCTGCTCTGATCGCATCCAGGTTTGCTGCCGGTATGGGAATTCATCCGGAGGTTTTTCATGTATCCCAGGTTCCGGAACTGACGCTGATAAGCGGAGGCAAAATGGTACTGATTGCGCTCGGGTGTGCGCTGGTCAGCATCTGCTTTTGTCTTCTGCTGAAAGGAACCGGCAGATTTTATAAGCGATATCTGAAGAATCCCTATGTACGTGTGGCAGCTGCAGGCTGTGCGATTATCCTGATTACATTGCTTTTGGGTACCGATGATTATAAAGGTGCGGGTACCGGTCTGATTGTCAGAGCAGTGGAAGAGGGAGAAGCAAATCCTTTGGCATTTCTATGGAAGATGATCCTGACGGCTCTTACCATGAAAGCGGGATTTAAAGGAGGAGAAATCGTTCCTTCCTTCTGCATCGGAGCTACCTTTGGCTGTGTGGCAGGACAGCTTCTTGGAATGTCCCCGTCCATCTGTGCGGCAGCGGGAATGGCGGCAGTGTTCTGCGGTGTGACGAACTGCCCGATTACTTCGATTCTGATTGCTTTTGAGCTGTTTGGATTTGAGGGAGTATCCTTTTATCTGATTGCTGTTTCGATCAGCTATGCAGCATCCGGGTATTATGGATTGTATAAAGATCAGAGAATTGTTTATTCCAAATACAAAGCGAAATATATCAACAAAAATACCAGAGCCTGACGAAAACGTTGAAGTTGCCGGTTTTCTGTGATATAGTAGAGCAAAAACGAAAGGAGTGTATGCAAATGGATCCTATTTACGAAGAAGCAAAATCGCTCCAGACTGAGCTTACAGCCAATCGACGCTGGCTGCACGCGCATGCGGAGGTGGGTTTTGGGCTGACAGAGACCAAAGAGTATGTAAAAAAACAGTTGATTACTATGGGATATACCCCAAAGGAGTGCGGAAAGGCCGGACTTACCGTCACGGTGGGAGGCAAAAAACCGGGAAAGACCTTCCTTTTGCGGGCTGATATGGATGCACTGCCGATCCGGGAGGAGAGCGGGGAGGAATTTTCCTGCACCAATGGTTCGATGCATGCCTGCGGTCATGATATGCACACGGCGATGCTTTTGGGGGCTGCGCGGCTTCTGAAAAATCATGAAGAGGAAATCTGCGGTACCGTAAAGCTGATGTTCCAGCCGGCAGAGGAGATTTTCGAAGGCTCCCATGATATGATTGAAAACGGAGTTCTGGAGGATCCCCGTCCGGATGCGGCGATGATGATTCATGTTACCGCGGCGACTCCGATGCCGTCCGGGACCATCGTGATCTGTGCACCGGGAGTCAGTGCTCCGGCAGCGGATTACTTTACGATTAAAGTGCAGGGAAAGGGATGTCATGGCTCCGCACCTCAGAACGGAGTAGATGCCCTGACTGCGGCAGCTCACATTCTCATTGCACTGCAGGAAATTCAGGCCCGTGAATTATCCGCTTCGGAGGAGGCTGTGCTGACCATCGGAACATTTAACGGCGGCAATGCATCCAATGCGATCGCGGATTCGGCTGTGCTTGGAGGTACGATCCGGACGTATGACGAAGAGACGCGCTCTTATCTGAAGAAACGAATGGAAGAGATTGCAGCGGCAGTGGCCGGCGCGTTCCGTGCTTCCGCGACAGTAGAGTTCGGAAGCGGCTGTCCTACTCTGGTCAATGACAAAGATCTGGCAGAGAGCATGGAAAGATATCTGAGGGAACTGCTTGGGCCGGGAAAAGCCTTTTCGGCGGCTGCATTTCAGACGGGAGGCAAACCCTCCAGAGGAGGCGGATCAGAAGATTTTGCCTACATCAGTCAGGAAGTTCCCTCTCTGATGCTGGCGCTTGCCGCAGGAGAACCCTCCAAAGGCTATCAGTTCCCGCAGCATCATCCGAAAGTCAGATTTGATGAGGAGGTTCTCTCCACAGGAACGGCTGTCTTTGTCTGCGCAGCGCTTCGCTGGCTGGAAGAACATCGGGAAACGAAGTAAATAAAGGAAAAGAGATTGTAAAAAACAAAAAGGATAAGTCTCTGTGATCAAAAACCGCCAGTTCCGGCATTTGCCGGTACCGGCGGTTTTTCTATGTAAAATTTTTGCTGAAATGCCGGAAAAGATTTTACTAAAAAATAAAAAAGGCCCGCAGGAGCTTTTTACAGCTGCCTGTTATAATGTCCAAATGATGGAGGTAAGCAAATATGAAAAAAATGTATTACGGAATGGGCCCGCGAAAATTTCTGGAATGGATCTTGTTTGCAGTGTTTCTGCTTTTCTTTTATGGCCCGTTGATGAACATGCTGAGTTTATCATTTGCCGGAGAATATGAGTATCCGGATGTCATTCCCCCGTTTCCCTTAGTTAAAGATATTGTTGGGTATCTCAAGATGTGTCATTCGATTTTGCCGATAAAGCGGTAGAAGATTTCCACTTCCTGTTCCCGGCTTCCGTCCTCACTTTTGACCGCTTCATGGACAAGGATTTT
>JAQYOA010000107.1 GCA_028727605.1 Lachnospiraceae bacterium | reverse complement strand
TGCTCGATATTGGCCCGCCTCGAACGTAAGATGAGCCGCATCTAAATCTTCTCTAGCCACGCTCAAACGATGACGAACCACATCCATTTTGGTTCCAATATCCAGGGAATCAGGCTGCTTCATATAATACCACCCCTTCTTTTTGTACATTCGAATAAAATGGATAGGCTGCCGCCCATTGCTTAAAATGCTGAAGATTTTTCACAACAGGCATCATCCAGATATCATAATCTACATTGTATTCATATCCCAATTCTGACAATTCATCAGAATGAGTTTCTATTTCCTCCGGTGTCAGGTCCACCAGCAACATGATATCCACATCAGAATCGGATGTATAATCCCCTCTCGCATAAGACCCATATAAAATGACGCTTTTAAGATGGGTGCCGTAAATCTTTTGTACTTCTGATAAATATTGAGTAAGCAGTGTATAAATTGTCTGTGGCATACAATCGTTCCTCCTTGGTATCATAAGTATAATCCAAATCAAAGAATTCTGCAATCAGTGTAGATCCATCAAAACACATTTATTCCCTTTCGGTATCTGGAAACAAAAGAACAAAGATTTATAACAGAATTTATAATGCAATATATGAAGTGATTGAGATAAGAAAAACCCTTGAAAATATTGGATTTTCAAGGGTTTTAAGGTTCTTATATAAGATTTGCAGAATCGGGATTACATTCCCATCTGTTTTGCAACTTCTTCAGCAAAGTTTTCTTCTTTCTTCTCGATTCCTTCGCCGGTCTCGAAACGAACGAAGCCTTTTACTGTGATGTTTGCATTGTTTGCTTTCGCAACCTGAGCTACGTACTGAGAAACGGACTGTTTTCCATCCTCTGCCTTTACGTATACCTGATCAAGCAGACAGATCTCTTTCAGCTCTTTGTTGATACGTCCCTGGATCATGCCCTGGATAACCTTCTCCGGCTTCTGGGACTCCTTCGGGTCGTTCTGAATCTGAGCCATCAGGATCTCTTTCTCATGAGCAATATACTCTTCGCTTACTTCGGAGCGATTGGTGTACTGCGGTCTAAGAGCTGCAACCTGCATAGCCACATTCTTAGCCATCTCTTTGATCTCGTCGTTTACAACATCTGTAACAACGTCAACAAGAACACCGATCTTACCGCCCATATGAGTATAAGAAGCTACGAATCCGTCTGCCTCCTCTACCTGCTGGAAACGACGAATGTTCATGTTCTCGCCGATGGTAGCAACCTGATGAGCCAGCTCTTCTGCAACAGTCTCTGCAGTATCAAATTTCCACGGCTCTGCAAGGAATGCAGTGATATCAGCTGCGGTAGTATCCATAGCCTGCTCTGCAACCTGTGCAACATATGCACGGAACTTCTCGTTCTTAGCTACGAAGTCAGTCTCTGCATTTACTTCTACTGCAACTGCTTTTTTGCCATCCTCAGATACGTTCAGCATAACGATACCTTCAGCTGCAATTCTGCTTGCTTTTTTCTGAGCAGTAGCAAGACCTTTTTCTCTCAGGAACTCGATTGCCTTGTCCATATCACCGTCAGTAGCTGTAAGAGCTTTCTTGCAGTCCATCATACCGGCACCGCTCATTTCTCTTAACTCTTTTACCATTGCTGCTGTAATAGCCATTGTCTTATTCCTCCGTGTGCGTGATCAATTATTCTTCTGCTGCTTCAGCCTCAGCTGCTTCCTCGTATGCAACATCTTCTGCTTCGCCCTGTTTTGCCTCGATAACTGCATCTGCCATCTTGGAAACGATCAGTTTTACGGCACGGATTGCGTCATCGTTGCCCGGAATTACATAATCGAGTTCTTCCGGATCGCAGTTTGTATCACAGATACCGATCAGCGGAATACCTAATGTATGAGCTTCCTGTACACAGATTCTTTCCTTCTTCGGATCAACTACGAAGATTGCATCCGGCAGTCTCTTCATATCTTTGATACCGCCAAGGTTCTTCTGCAGTTTTGCAAGCTCTTTCTTTAATTCAATCACTTCTTTTTTCGGAAGCACATCAAATGTTCCATCTTCTTCCATAGCCTCGATTGCTTTCAGTCTTGCAATACGGCTCTGGATGGTCTTGAAGTTGGTCAGCATACCGCCGAGCCATCTCTCATTTACATAGAACATACCGCAGCGCTCTGCTTCAGTAGCGATTGCATCCTGAGCCTGTTTTTTGGTTCCTACAAACAGGATTGTGCCGCCGTCTGCTGCAATATCAGCAACTGCTTTGTATGCATCGTCAACCATTCCTACAGACTTCTGAAGGTCGATAATGTAGATACCATTACGCTCTGTGTAGATGTACGGAGCCATTTTCGGGTTCCATCTTCTTGTCTGATGTCCAAAATGTACACCGGCTTCCAGTAACTGTTTCATTGAAATTACGCTCATTGTCTTATCTCCTTTTGGTTTTGATCTTCCCCATGTTTTCTCGCCCGGGAACCCGATCACAAAATCAGGCACCGTCCCAGGTACCGCATGGGTGCTTTTTCACAACATTCAAATTGTATCATATTGCATTTCCAAATACAAGCACTTTTTTCAACTATTTGTCTGCATCCGCTTCTTTTCGCAGGAAAAGATACCAGAAGCTTACCGCACACAAAACTGCTTCCAAAAGCAGAATCACCCATACCGCTCCGCTGCTTCTTTCCGCCAGAAAATTCATAAGAGATCTTCGATATAATCCCCAGACATTCTCTGCAATATGCGCCAGAATCGGTCCAAGCAGAGTTCCGGTTTTCTCATAGATTAAAATCAGCAGAATGCTTATCAGAGATGCATACACAAACTGCACCACGTTTCCATGATAAATACCGAACAGCAGACAGGAAACAGCCATTCCCCATCGAAATCCCCAGAAATCTTTTGCCCTGCGGTAAATCATCCCGCGAAAGACAAGCTCCTCCGCCACCGCACTTAAAACACCGACCGATAAAATCAGCAGGATCGGATTCTGTCCTTCATAAATGTTTTCCGCCATCTGTTCATAGCCGGAAAAGATCGCTGTAAAGCCGGACACATTCATCAGAGTATTGAGAAGATGTCCGAAAGTCATCACCAGCAAAATGCTGCAAACCGCATGAAGCGGATCCCAACAGCGCTCCATTTCCGGAAACATTCCCTCATCTCCCTGCAACTGCTTCCAAAGGAATGGAATTGCAATTACACCGGCAATGGCCGTAACTAATACAGAAGTCCGGTACATACGTTCTGTCAGATCTCCCGGTCCTGCAAACAGCATCAGAATCAGAGCCATAAAGATGGAAGCACCGATCAGACAGCATTCATACGTCAGTACCGGCTTGACAATGCGCCATGCCTTTTTTCGAAAAGGAATGTGAATGTCCGTTTCTTCTTCCTCTGCTCCAAGCGGCTCCGTGGACTCACCTTCCGACTGCCCTGTCTCTCTTTCTTCTTCCCTGACATTCCGGTCGCTTTCATTTCTGCCAAGCCAAACGGTCCGATCAGGACGCATTCTCCGGATATGATCCTTTCTTTTTTTTTCCAGTCCGAGGTCATCCGCAAGAATTCGCAGTTCTTCCACCGTATCACAGACTCTTGCCGCACCGGCCGTTTCCAGTTCTTCTCTGCCTCCGTATCCGTACGCTGCTCCCACACAGAGCAGACCGCAGGATGAAGCACCTTCCACGTCCTGCAGACGGTCACCGACCATAACAACATTCTGACGTTTTCTGGAACACCCAAGTCTTCTTAATGCTTCTTCAATAACTTCTGCTTTCTTTGTACGCCTGCCGTCCAGCTCGGCACCTGACACTACAGTAAAATAGTCTCTCAACTGAAAATGTTCCAGAATTCTCTCCACATAAACTTCCGGCTTTGAGGAGGCAACTGCAAGAATTTTCCGTCTCTCTTTTAAAAACTGCAGAAGCTCCGGAATTCCCTCATAAACCTCATTTTCGAAGATTCCCGTATCCTGATATCTCTCCCGGTATTTCTCCACGGCTTTTTCCGCCTGGTCATCGTCCAGCCCGCCATACTTCATAAAGGATTCTTTCAGCGGAGGGCCGACGAAACACTCCAGTTTCTTCAGATCCGGTTCTTCTATTCCAAAGGACTGCAATGCGTACTGTACGCACCTTGTAATTCCGGGACCGGAATCCGTAAGGGTTCCGTCCAGGTCAAATAATATTACGTCCGACATTTTTCTCTCCTGCTCCAATTATGTCTTTCTCCTCATACGTCCGGGATCGAATTCACTGCAGCCTGTTCTCCAATCAGGACGCATAATATGCATCAATTCCATCCGCGATGCCTTTTGCCATCTTGTCCCTGTATTCTTCCGTTGCCATCTTCTCATCTTCAGCCGGATTACTCATAAATCCCATCTCAACGATTGTTACCGGAATCGTACTCCAGTTGATTCCGCTCATACTGTTTGTGTAGAGGACTCCGCGGTTCTTTGCTCCTGTCGCTGCACAGAAAGAATCTATCATCTTTTCCGACAGAGTGCGGCTTTTGGAAATCACTTCACTGGTAAGATAGGGGTTATCATTTCCCGGTGCCATAGTCAATGCTCCGTAAATAGAAGAATCCGAGTCACCGTTTGCGTGAATCCGAACCAGAATATCCGCTCCGTTCTCACTTGCAAGCTCGGCACGCTCCTTGTTGCTGATATTCACATCGTTTGTTTCACGGATCATATAAACCTCATATCCCCGTTCTTCCAGAATATCACGCACTTTCAGGGATACCGCCAGGTTCAGTTCGTACTCATTAATTCCCGTAGAAACTCCGCAGGTGCCGGAGGATACTTTCGCCTTTGTTTCCGTGGCACCCGGCCCGATCGGCTCCTTCTCATTATCTCCCTTCAGCTGATGTCCTGCATCGATTGCCACACAGATATTCTTGCTGTCACGACGCACTCCGTTGGAATCTACATAGTAGCCGTCAATGTACGTATTTTTGGCAAGACCGCCCCATTTGTAGAAATAATACCACTTTCCGTCAATTTCATACCATGTATCAGCTACCATACCGCCCCAACTGCGGAAGTAATAATCTTCCCCGTCAATGCGCTTCCACTCACTGGCGCAGGCTCCACCCCAGGATTTCAGATAATACCACTCATCGTCGTATTTGAGCCAGCTGTCATGATACATCACACTGTCTTCACCCAGCCAGTACCAGCTTCCATCGTATTTCAGCCAGGTTTCCGCGAGCATAACGCCATCTGTTCCCGCATAGTACCAGTCACTGCCTTTTTTTACCCAGTCTTCTTTCCGAAGACCGCCCCAGTTTTCAAAATAGTAGGTTTTTCCGTCTTCCGTGTACCACCCTGTTCGCATTCCGCCCCAGGATTTCACACAGTATGTACTGCCGTCATACTCAAACCACTCATCGGCCTTCATCGTTCCGTCTTCATTCAGATAATACCAGTTTCCGTCATATTTGAGCCAGCCGTCGCTTCGCATTCCGCCCCAGTTTTCGAAATAATACCAAACACCGTTCTCCTTATACCAGCCGGTACGCATTACGCCCTGTTCATCTACGCAATATCTGCATCCGTCATAAACGAACCATTCGTCGGCTTTCATCGTTCCGTTTTCATTTAAATAATACCAGCTGCCGTCCAGCGAGAACCACTGAGCGCTCAGCATGCCTCCCCAACCGGCAAAACGGTATTTTTTTCCTTCCGGATTCTGATACCACTCATTGGAATACATAATTCCATCCGGTTTAAAATAGTACAGCGATCCGTCATACAGCAGCCACTCTGATTTTGCCAGCGTACCGTCGTCCTTTTGATACTCCCATTTTCCGTCGTCCCTCTTGATCCATCCGTCCTTCTGCCCGACAATCGGATCTTCCGCCGATGTACCCGGTTCTGCCATGACAGACTGCGGTGCCAGACAGATCCCTGCAAAAAGCAGTGCGACCATAAAGAACATTTTTATCCATTTTTTCATAGTATGGCCTCCCATTCTTTCACTGAAGTTATTCGGGCACAAAACAATTCTGTCATGACCCCGACTTTTTTTCATTGTATCATACAATATGTGGAATTACAAATAACAAACTCTTTCATTTTCCTTTAGAAAAAAACACCTCTGTGAAATGTACACATCAGAAGTTTTTTAAGAACTTCTAGATATCTTCCAAACCAGCCCGCTGCTGTACTTTTCACTTTCGTATCGGTCTCTTCCGTCTCCGTTCCCTGTACTGACGCAAGCAGGTCCTCTTCCACCTGAAATTCCCACGGTTCCATTTCACAGATTTCCCCCGTTTTGTCTTTTACGGTAACCGTAATCCGGTTATTTCCCTCTGCAAGTCCCTCCGGGCTGATACAAATCTCATTGTTTTCCCAATGATAATCTGCTTCCACACCATTGATCATACAGGAAACAATTTCTGCCTTTTCGCTGTTTTCCATCCGGATAACCGGCTGATACTCTGGTGTCACCTTCTGTGTTTCCTCATAAATCAGACGCACTTTCGGCAGCTCCGGAACAATCTCCTCCAGCAGTTTTTCTTTTCCCGATCCGATGATCTCTTCGGCGGTCTTTCTGACCGGGATTACAATCTCGTCTTCTTTATCTTCCGCAAGGAGCTCCACATCTTCCACCGGAAGTTCTTCCAATTGCAGTTCCTGCTGCTCTTCTGCTGATACTTCCCCGGCTTCTTCCTGCACTTCTGCTGACAGTTCCGGAAGGACTTCCGGATGAATTTCCGTTTCTTCTTCTGTTTCTTCCTCTGTTCCTGCTTTTATTTCTCCTTCTGTCTCTCCTTTTCTCTCTTCTTTTGTCTCCTCTTCCGGTTTCTCATCCTTTGTCTTTTCCGCTAATTCCTCTTGCTGCTCTGCAGCTGTCGGTTTTTCCTCCTTCTTATCTTCTTCCACCGCAGTCTCTTCCGCCTGCAGCACCGCCCACAGCTCCGGATAACGTGCTTTGATTTCTTCCAGTACCTTTTCCATCTCTTCTCTGTATTTCTCCTGGTACGGGCTGATCCATTCCTCCGACACGGATGACTTTCCGATTTCCTCTATTATTTTTCGAATCCATTCTTCTGTTTCCTTTTGAAACTGTTCCTTTTGAAGTTGTCCGTTTTGAAACTGTCCGTTTTGAAGCTGTTCCTTTTGAAGCGATTCCGAAGGGAACTGTTCTTCCGGTCTGTTTCGATAGTTCCAGAGGGAAGCCGGCTCTGTTTTCGCTGCCCGGACGGGCATTCCGCTTCCATGTACCAGTACACAGCCGACCAGGACTGCACAGATTATTTTTTTCTTCATTCAAATATCCCCTTTCTTTCATATAACGTTTCGTATTTTTTCCGAATACTTGTATAATTCAGATCTGTTTCTATTCCGGGAATCTCTTCTGCAAGGGAAAGAAACTGTCCCGCTCTCTGCAGATCTTCCAGTTCCAGCAAAGCATCTGTCATGCTTAACAATACCCGCCTTTTTGTACTGTCGGACAATTCTTCTGTATTCACCAGTCCATAATACCATACCGCCTTTTCCAGAGATTCTTCTCTGTTCACACCGGTCATCCCCGCAAGATAACACGCATCTCCCAGCCGCAGATGGACAGCCGTCTCCCTGACAGGACTGCCGCTCTCCATTTCCGAAATCTGTTCCTTCGCCTGTTCCAGCAGAGAAATCCCGCTCAAAAGCGGCTGACTTTCCAGAACTCCTCTCAATTCTCTTTCATAAGACAGATAAATGCCTGCTGCCGCCAGATACAGTTCATAGCGCCGCTCTGCCTCCTCCACATTTTGCGTACAAACTTCCAGTTCCATCAATTTCTCCGAAATCGCGGACCAATCCGTTTCCTGATCCGAAGAAACAAGCTGTTTGGCGATACTCTCCTGTACCTGTATTTCTTCCGGTATCTCGTCTCCAAGTTTTTCCCACGCAGCCAGTGCTTTTTTGTAATTTACGTGAAACTTCCGGTCAAGAATATTTCCTGTAAAATACAGTTCTCCGATCTCTTCTGCCACACGAAAATGTTCCCTGGTTTCTTTTTCATACAGCTTCTGATAATCCTCAATACCTGAAATTCCCTCTGCTGTATATCCGGCAGCCGTCTCATAGCGAAGCAGTGCCAGATATGCCTCCTCCCGTTCCGGGAACATACAGATTGCCTTCCTACAAATGTCAAGAACCCTTTCACGATGCTGTGCTGTCAGATCTGTGACTGCATAACCGGAAACCTGCTCTGCAAGGTGGATATAAATCTGTCCCTCCGCCTCACGAATAATTCCGTTAATACAAAACAGCAGAACCGGCACCAGAACAAGAGCCGGCAATGTTTTTATTTGTCTCTCCCTCTCTTTGGACACACACAGTTTTTCCAAAGCACTTTGCAGCAAAAACACAGACTGATATCTCTTCCCGGGATCACTTTGCATGCATTTTCGAAGAATTCGCCTCAGTTTTTCCTTCTTTTTTACGGAAGAATGGCGCACAAGCATTGCCAGCACAGCGGCAAGTCCATAGACATCCGTACGCTCATCACAAATCCCTCTGTACTGCTCCGGAGCTGCATAACCTTTTGTTCCGTATCGTTCTTCCTCCGGTTCACAGCCTTCAAAGTAATTTCTGGCAATCCCGAAATCGACCAGCTTTACCTGACCGTCTTTTGTAATCATCACATTATCCGGCTTTAAATCCCGGTATATAATAACGGGATTTCTCGTGTGCAGATATCCGATGATGCTGCAAAGCTCGATACCGATATGCAAAATTTCATCCCTGGAAAAGCAATAACCGTTCCGTATCATCTGGCCAAGAGACTTCCCCTGAAGATAGTCCATGACAAGATAACATTTTGTACCGTCCCGGATCAGATCCACGACTCTTGGAAGCCCGGGATGATCCAGATCCTTTAACAGTCCGGCTTCTCTAATGACCATCTCTGTATGGTCCTCCACCTCCTTGACTGCCCATTGTTTTCCCAGGTGTACATCTTTTGCGAGATAGACAAAAGCGGTTCCGCCTCTTCCGATCACGCGTTCCAGGCAATATTTCCCCCCGGGCAGCACTCTCTTCAAAATGGCAGAACACCTCCTTTCCGCCTTTTGCAGACAACACAATTTCGTTTTCTTAACACTTACATTTATTCTGGAATATTCAGACCGACCCAGTCTGTAGAAAAAAATACGGCAACTATCCGGCAGTCTGCCGAATCGCTGCAGATAATAAACGATTTCGGGACGAACGCCCCGACGGAAATGAAATCGTAAAAAGAGTATAGCACAACAGCCGGTTTTTATGCAAGAACTGCAGAAAAAACCGGCTGCCAAAATTTCAGTGGTATTTTTATCTATTTTTCAGAAAAGAAACACTTTACATTCTCTCCGGTGCGGAAAATCCAAGAAGATCAATACAGGTCTCAAGTACCTCTCTTACCAGATCCAACAGGGCAAGATAAGAATTCTTTCTCGCCGTATCTTCCTCCGCGAGGATTTTCGTCTCATGATAAAAGTGATTGAACTCATTGGCCAGTTCATAGATATAGGCACAGATCTTGTGCGGTGCCTTCTCCTCAAATGCATTTTCCACCACACCGTTAAAACGGGAAACTGCAAGCATCAGAGATTTCTCGCTCTCACCGATTGGTGCAAGGATTTCACCTTTTTTCAGTTCTCCGCCCTCTTTCGCATAACGCTCCAGAATTGATTTGGTTCGAACAATTGTATAAAGAATATATGGTCCGGTATTTCCCTCAAAGGAAGTGAAGCGGTCCACATCAAAAACATAATCCTTGGATGCCTGATTGGATAAATCACCGTATTTGATAGCGGAAAGTCCCACAATCGCTGCTGTGCCGCGGGCATCCGTGTCTTTCACACTGCGGTTTTCCACGATTTTCCGGTACATTTCCTCATTGATCTCTCCAATGAGACGCTCGAGACGCATAACACCGCCCTCGCGGGTCTTAAATGGTTTTCCGTCCTTTCCGTTCATCGTACCAAACCCGATGAAAGTAAGAACCGTATCCTCGTCCACGAGTTTTGCCTTTCTTGCACAGCGGAAACACTGAACAAAATGTAGTTCCTGACGCTTATCAACAACGTAGCAGATCTCATCCGGATGATACAGTTTCATACGCTCGATAATCGTTGCCAGATCTGTTGTATCATACAGAGCAGCACCGTCCGACTTCAGAATCATACAAGGCGGAATTTCCTTTGTATCACTCTCCTCTTTCACATCTACTACAAGCGCTCCCTGATCATAATGGGCATAACCGTTTTCCTTCAGATAATCCACCATCTGGGGAATATATTCCTGAACATCGGATTCTCCCTTCCACAAATCAAAGTGCACATCCAGATTGCCGTAATTCTTCTTCAAATCGGTTACGGAAACGTGCATAATATGATTCCAGAGGGCACGGTATCCGCGTCTTCCCTGCTGCAGTTCCAGCGTTGCGGTCAATGCTTTTTCCCTGTATGCTTCATCCGTTTTAGATTTTCCGCTGGCACAGGGATAAATCTCTTCCAGCTCGCCAATCGTAAAGGGTGCCTCTTTTGGGTACTCTCCTTCATAGTTCTCATCAAAATAAACCAGATCCGGTTTGCGCTCCTGAAGTTCTGTGATAATAAGTCCCATCTGAAGACCCCAGTCCCCCAGATGAACATCACCGATCATGTGATGGCCCATAAAACGCCCCATACGTTTGATGCTCTCACCGATAATGGCTGAACGGAGATGTCCGACATGAAGCGGTTTTGCCACGTTCGCTCCGCCGTAGTCCACAAGAATCGTTTTTGGATTCTCTGTTTTCTGAACCGAAAGATCCGGATCTTTCTGCATATCTGACAAATAGCCCGCCAGAAATTCCGGATTGATTTTCATATTAATAAATCCCGGTTTTACTGCCTCAATCTCTCCAATCACACTGTGATCTTCCACTGCATTGACAACTGCCTCCGCAATCTGAATCGGTGCCTTGTGATAAGTCTTTGCAGCTGCCATGGCGCCGTTGCACTGGTATTCACAGAGATCGGGACGATTGGATACGGAAACACGGGCATAGGAAGCATCCATTCCCGCTTCGGTAAATGCCTTTACCATCTCGTCCTGAATCACTTCAATCAGTTTTTTCATAATTTTCCCTCATTCTTCTGCTTTATTCTTCTTTCATTCTGTCATCTTTTCTCTGGCTTCTCTCCGACTCTGTTCTTCCTCATGAATACCGCTTTTTTCGTAACAGTACTGAATGATATCTCTTCGCCGGATCAGTCCGATAAATACCCCTTCATCATCCACAACCGGAACAAAATTCTGTCTCATGGACATCTCGATCAGATCTTCAATATTACAGTTGATATTCACCGATTCATAGTTCCAGCGGCGCGGCACCTGCCAGATCGGAATATCCTCGGCCTCACGAAGATTCAGTGAATACTGTTCCTTTACAATGCGAAGAAGGTCTCCTTCCGTCACTGTTCCAATATAACTTCCTTTGCGGTTCAGGATCGGAATCGCTGTATACTTATGATATTCAATCTTTTCGATCGCCTGTCTCAAAGTAAAGTCATCATAAATATAGGCTGTTTCGCTCTTCGGTGTAATAAAAAATAAAATATTCATACTGTACTCCTGTTTCCCCATACTACTTTTAGGGTTCTGTTTCCATTTGTGCTGCCGCGCAAATTTCTGTCCGCATTTTCTTTCAGAAAATATGACACGGCTTTTTACATACATCTGGAAATATTATACCATACCTGCAGCCAAAATGCCTCTTCTGAATTCTTATATTTTCGTAAACACTTCCGGAAGCCTGCCGCATTGTAGTATACCTGACTTTTTCTGGATTGTAAAGAAAAAACCAAAAGCAATTGCCGCATTTTATGGCCTCTGCTTTTGGTTTTTTCTCTTTTTATTCTCTTCTCAGCGCATCAATCGGGTTCAGATTCGCCGCTTTCACCGACGGCAGCAATCCAAAGACAATTCCGATGATCATGGAAAAGGCAACAGAGAACAAAATTGCCGGTACACTGATTGCCACAGGTGTCTGCGAAAGTCTGGAGATCACCTGTGCCAGGACAATTCCCGCGGCAACCCCCAGAAGTCCTCCGATACTGGTGAGTACCGCTGCCTCTGTCAGAAACTGGAACAGAATTCTGCGCCTTCTTGCTCCAAGAGCTTTCTTTAATCCAATCTCACTGGTCCGTTCGGTCACGGAAACCAGCATGATATTCATAACGCCGATTCCTCCTACCAGAAGAGAAATGCTGGCAATCCAGATCAGCTGCTGATTCGTGCTCTGACTCAGATCCTGAAGGCTCTTCGCCTTTTCCAGAAGATCTTCCGCCTTGTATGAAAAAGACTCCTCCGCATTGGTAATGGATTCATTCATAATCTCAGCTGCGTTCTTTCCGACACTGCTCATATCTTCCGTCGTCTTCGCCATCACAACCGCGTTCTCCGGTTCGTCATACTGGAATACAATCGGCCAGCAGACATTCGGCATCAGAACGGTCGCATAGGATTCCTGGTAATAGGTGTAATAATCATCCCTGGAATTGATCACCGGCCGGAAGGAATCCGCCTTTTTGATCACACCGACTACTGTAAACGGTTCTCCCATAATTTCGATGGTTTTTCCCACCGGAGACTCATCCGGAAACAGAGTAAGTACAGCCATATCATCCAGAAGCACTACTTTGTGGATCTCTGTATAATCACTTTCTACAAATCCTCTTCCCTGATAAATCTGATATCCACAGGTTGAGAGATAATTCTGATCGACGCCCAGTGCTTTTCCGCTGTCCAGAGAAGTATTTCCTCTTGTAATGCCGCTTACATACGTTCTCTCCGTATAAAATGAGGCATTCTCCACATTTTCCATCCCGTGGATTCTTTCTTTTTGATCCTCTGACATGGGAGAGACTCCGTTTGGCAAGCCACCGTCCATCCAATAGGTTCCCTCTCCCTGGTACAGCGCAATCGTTACATTATTGTTGCCTGCACCGATCAGGTTCTGTTTGATCTGTTCGTTCGTCCCCTTGATTGTCGATACAATGGAGATAATGGACGCGATACCGATGATAATTCCCAGCATTGTCAGAAAGGAACGCATCTTATGGGACCAGATGCCCTGAAATGATAACCGAATATTTTCTATCATGCCGTTCCCTCCTTAACTGTTATAGAAATCAGATGCGCTGCATTCTTTGGTACCGGCACCTTCCACAACTTTCTTTCCGTATGGGAATGCCACATAATCCTCAGCTGTCAGACCGCTCTTAATCTCATAATAGTAACCCCAGAGCAGTTTTCCGGTTACAACGACCTGTTTCTTTAACTTTCCGTCTTCATCTCTCAGATAAACAAATTTCTGTCCGTTTTCTTCCCGGATAAAGGTTTTTTCCACATAAAGTCCGTTTCCGTTTTCCACATCATTGCCCACCGTTGTAGTGATTTCTACCCAGTCATAGTTGCTGAATCCTTCGATTCCATCTGCAATCACAGCGGTAAACGGATAGAAAGAAGCCGTCGCTTCACTGTAACCGTAATAATTGGAAGCCGGATATGGGGAAATCTCTGTGATTGTTGCCTCCGCATAACCCCCGGAGGACCAGGAGCTGACGTTTACCTGATCTCCTACCTGAACCTGATCCAGATACAGTTCACTGATATATCCCTGAACATACAGTCCTTCTGTACCTGCCACCTGAATAAACGCAGAGCCGTCCACGGACGGATTGTCCGGATTTCCGACCTTCTTGACAACACCGTTGATGGTCGCTTTTACGGTCTGATCTTCCAGTGTCTTTTTGGCATTCTTAATCTGCAGTTCCTGCTCTCTCTGATTCAGCTTCAGATCCCGGATTTCCTCTTCCTTCTCACTAATCGCTTTTTCCAGTTCTTCTTTCGTATAGGACATCTCATAGGATGAAAGATCCGAAGCATTTCCGATTCCTGATCCGGAAGTCAGAACTGCCTTTCCCGCATTCTGTGTGCGAAGCCCAAGAGAAGATGCCATCCATAAGCTGCCTCCGGAAACTGCTGTTGTCACGGTTTCTTCCCGGGAGTTTTCCTCCTCTGTCGGGATGTACGTCGGCTCCGGAACGTCTGTCGGGGTCGGTTCCGGTGTCGGTGCTTCGGTTGGTTCCGGCGTCGGACTCGGTGTTTCCGTAGGTTGCGGCGTCGGTATTCCGGTCGGTTCCGGTGTCGGCGTTACCGTAGGTACAACCCCTGTTTCTACCGTAATGTTTGCTGTACTGACTGCCATGGAAGAACCATCCTCATTTGTTGCCGTCACCTCAACAGTATAGATGCCTCCGTCCTCCTCTGTAACCGCCTCTTTCTGATAAACCGGCTCCGAAGCGGCTCCCTCAATCGCTTCCCCGTTCTTTTTCCAAACGTAAGTGTAGTCCACATTCTTTTCGGAATCAACCGAATCCGTTTCCTGTATTTCTTCTTCAAGTTTTATTTCCAGCCTCAGCAGTTCTCCTTTGGCTACTGTCTGATTTTCAAGCGGTGAAATCAGGTGAATCACCGGTGCCTCTGCTTTTTTCGCTTCTTTTAATTCCAGTCTGGCTTCGTAGGACGGGTCACAGGGTTTGATCACCAATGCCCCGTTCTGCTCCCATACAGTCTGGAGCGCTCCGTCGACACGGTTTTCCTCCCGGATTTCCAACCGGAAATAGTAACCGGATACCGATTCTTCTTTTCCCTCACTTCCATCTTCGGATGTGTAACCGGCCATCTTATTTAAGAATCCGCCGGTCAGAATGGTTCCGGGGGCACACAAAAACACATAAGGGTCTTCCGCCGTACCTGCTCCCTGATAGGGCACTGCCTGATAATCCAGTTTGTTTTCATCCGTATAGAGTACTGCGTCCGGAACAACCGGCTCGTCCGGGAGGTCCGGATTATCCGGTTCATCCGGAAACAGCGGCTCGTCCGGGAAATCAAATCCGGGATCAATGATTTCCGGATCCAGCGGATCTTCACCACCGCTGTTCGAGATCGGTTTCGTCTTTTTCAGTTTCTGAAGTTCTTTTTCGCTCTGCTCAATTTTCAGCTTTGTCTGAGCGAGACCCAGCTGCTGCGATTCCAGATCCAACTGCATCGAGGTGGTATCATATGTCATCAGAACATCCCCGATGCTGACCTCGTCACCTTCCTGAACCAGAACTTCCTGAACACTCTGACTGTCCGAAAGATAGACATTCTGTGCTGCACTGGAAGTAATCTGGCCTTCCATGTTCATGTCGTCTCCCCAGTATCCGCTGGTGAAGTCACTGACCGGATATACATTAACCACGGGTTTTCTCGCAGCTGCAACCCCATAACAGGTTCCGACGCCGGCCGCACACACTGCCGCTGCCGTAACTGCAGCAATCACTGCTTTTTTCTTTTTCATCTATCCGGCACCTCCTTTGTCTTTAAGATACCGTCACGGATTTCCACCACCCGTTCCGCCCAGGAAGCAATTTCCGCATCGTGGGTGATCATCAGGATGCTGACTCCTTCATCATTGAGGCTCTGGAACAGCTCCATAACCTGCTCACCTGATTTCGAATCCAATGCTCCCGTCGGCTCATCGGCCAGAAGGATTTTCGGATGATTGACGATTGCTCTGGCAATCGCAACTCTTTGCTTTTGCCCTCCGGATAACTGGGTCGGTTTAAAATCCATACGGTCTGAGAGTCCGACTCTCTCAAGCGCTATAGCCGCCCTCTCTCTCCGTTCTTTTTTTGAGACTCCCGCATAGGAGAGGGGCAGGCAGACATTTTCCAGGGCACTCTGTCTTGGAAGCAGCTGAAAATTCTGAAAGACGAATCCGATTTTTTCCAGCCGGATATCCGACATCTGATTATCCGTACATTTACTGATATCCGTTCCATCCAGAATCAACTGTCCGCTGGTAGCCTGATCCAGACAGCCAACAATATTCATCAGGGTAGTTTTTCCGGAACCGGAAGGTCCCATAATTGCCACATACTCGCCGTCTTCCATGGTGAAATTGACATTTTTCAGCACCGGAACCGGCAGTTTTCCCTGCATATAATCTTTACAGATCTCTCTCAATTCCAGTATCAAGGCTCGGCCACCTCACTTCCCGAAATCTCCTCTTCGGTCATTCCATCTTCCATCACATCTTCTTCCGGCACATAATCTTCTGTCATACCGTCTTCCATCACATCTTCTTCCGGCATGGCAGGATTACTCTGCCCCATCATTCCATCCGTGCTGACCACCGTCTTCATGCCCGGCTCCAAT
>JAQYOA010000106.1 GCA_028727605.1 Lachnospiraceae bacterium | reverse complement strand
TTCTGGTTTATACAGGCGGAGGGGATGTCGCTTCCGATAATACAACATATACGGTCAGTGAATTGACGGAGATGAGAGCCTATGCGGAAGATTTGTCCTGGCTGGCGGATGAGGCGGTAAATAACTATGCATACAATGATGCAGGTATTAACAAACAAAAATTTCTGGATTATCAGGACGGATACTACGAAACGGATACGTCTGATGAGGGTGAAGTGTCAGAGGCTGCTACGGAAAGCACAGAAGCATTTTCCGGGGAAGATGCGGAAGGCAGCAGGTCTGTGAAGCTGGAAGAACTTCAAACCTTTGAACAGTTTCAACCGGATGGTGAGGTGTTTGTCCCTTCCGACAGTACAGTAAAAAGTCTGACCGATGCCGGATTGAATCCGGACGATTACAGTTCGCAGTTTCTGTTTCTCTATGAAAACGGAAAACAGTATGAGAAGGTGAAATCCAAAGGAGGAACGTACCTTTATGAATACGCTGCAAAAAATTCCAAAACGGTATCACTGATGGATCTGTATCACGCAATCCTTCAGGTGACGGTGGATGTGCAGCAATATCAGGATTATATGGGAATAGCAGACCTTCGCTCTTCCAATCTCTGGTATTGCATTGAATTGGAGGACGGAAGCGTCTACACCAATGTGGAAAACTGGAAATCCGGTTATGACAAGGCAGTCAGTCTGGTGAAAGATTATCCTTTTGCACTGGCATGTGAGCGAAAGAACGATTATCCTACGTTTTACGAACTGACTTCGGGTAACGGCAAGGATGCTGTGAATCGTGTGAAGAGCTATCTGCGAGGGAATGATATCATTGATAAGAATGAAAAGGTTCTGTTTGCTCTCGATCCGGAACTGTCCCAGAGCGATATTCATGCAAGAAGCAGGGAGGTTTATGAAAACTGGAAGCCGATCCTGCCGGCTCTGCTTATCAGTGCGATTGTCGGCGGCATCTTTTCCTTGATCTGTATTGTCCTGATGACCCTGCAGTGCGGGCGAAATACCAGAGATCGCAGCATCAAACTGTATGCCATTGACCGCATGCCGACAGAAGCAGCTGCAGTTGTCGGTTTTGGCGTCCTGTGTCTTGGACTGGGCGCAGCAGGACTTGGCTTTTCCATTAGCTACGACGGCTATTACTACGATGAAATCTACGGGGGATATTATTTCAGCCCGGATCTCTGGAGAGCGGTTGTAGGTGCTGCCGGAATCCTGGCCGGTGTTTATATCTGCCTGATCGTTTACTGTTCTCTTGTGAGAAGAATCAAAGGGAAAAATCTGTGGGAGAAATCCCTGATCCACGGGATTGCCGCAATGTGCCGGGACGTCTACCAGGCACGAAAAAAATCAGAACGGCTTTTGCTTGTGTTTGGTGCGTTTTGCTTTCTTCAGATTCTTTTGAACTGGGGCTTTGGAGGTTTCGGGGTTGTGATGGCACTGATTCTGGATCTTCTGGTTCTGCTGTATCTGATTCAGGAGTCGGCAGGCCGCCAGACGATCCAGGAAGGCTTAAAACAGATCGGATCCGGTGATCTGGACTACAAGATCCGTACAGAAACCCTCCACGGAGACAATCTGGAAATGGCCCGGACAGTGAATTCCGTAGGAGAAGGACTGAAAGTGGCCGTACAGGAACAGATGAAGAGTGAACGGCTCAAAGCGGATCTGATTACCAATGTCTCTCATGATATCAAGACACCGCTGACCTCGATTATTAATTATGTAGATTTACTGAAACGGGAGCAGATAGAAGATCCTAAGATTAAGGGTTATATTGAGGTGCTTGACGGAAAATCACAGCGGCTCAAGCAGCTGACGGAGGATCTTGTGGAAGCATCCAAAATCAGCTCCGGAAACATTAAGCTGGAATTTATGAACCTGAACCTGAATGAACTGGTGCAGCAGGTGAATGGTGAATTTGATGAACGGTTCCGCTGCAGGAACCTGGATCTGATCTGCAGCCTTACATCGCAGCCGTCGGTGATCCGTGCAGACAGCCGGAGAATCTGGCGCGTTTTGGAGAATCTGTATGTGAATGTCTGCAAATATGCCATGCCGGGAACCCGGGTGTACGTGGAAACGTCCTGCAAAAACGGGAAAGTGTATTTTTCCATCAAGAATATTTCAGAGAATCCGCTGAATATTGATGCGGATGAACTCACGGAACGTTTCATCAGAGGCGATGTCAGCCGAAGTACCGAAGGCAGCGGACTGGGACTTTCCATCGCAAAAAATCTGACGGCGCTGCAGCATGGAACCTTTGAGATTTATCTGGATGGCGACCTGTTTAAAGTAACGATTACATTCGATGAAGCTGCGGCGGAAATTTAAAACTGATTTTTAGAAAAAAGAAACCCGAAGAACCGGTTTGTGCGGTCTCTTCGGGTTCATTTGTTCAAAAGGTAAAATCGTTTGCAGCTGCCTTGGTTTTAAAATTACTCTTCATCCGGAGCTTCATCCGTAATCTCATCGGGAGCAGTGTCTGTGGAAGCTTCCTGTGTCTCTTCGGCGGCTTCCTCCGGATCAGACTCCGGCAGGGCGTCAGCTGCAGACGGATCTGATTCCTCATCGGAAATTGAGGAGAAGGGTTTTGCCTGATCAAGTGCTTCCAGAACTCTGGCGGATTCTTCCTCCTCACTTAAGACTTCTTCCTCGTCGGAAGGCATATAGAA
>JAQYOA010000105.1 GCA_028727605.1 Lachnospiraceae bacterium | reverse complement strand
TTGTGATTTGTGAATGCGGATTTTTGTCAAATCCAACGGAGGCTCAGCTGCTGACCGAGGAAACGTATCAGGAGAAGGTTGCAGATGCGGTGTGTTCCGGTATTCTGGATTATCTGGGGCAAAAATCAGACGAACTTACGTGAACAGAGATGTTGTAAAAAACAGTGGACATGCAGCAGGGAAAGAAAAAGAATTTTTGGTGAAAATGCCTTTTGCAAAATGAGAGGAGAAACGGTATAATCAAAATACAACGAGTAGCATTTATGCGTAATTCCGGTTGCGCAAATGCTGCCCGTTTTTTTTGTGTCTCTATTTTGAACAGCGGAGATACGATAAGATCAGAAATGCTGTTCTAATTAACTTCTCAGAAAGGAAAGGTGAATCCCTTGGAAAACTCGAATCAGTTTTTGGGAACAGAGCGTATTGGAAAGCTGATGAAGCAATACGCAATACCCTGCATTATTTCTCTCTTGGTTGGTGCACTTTATAACATTGTGGACCAGATTTTTATTGCAAATGCCAGTTATCTTGGCTCATATGGAAATGCTGCGAATACAGTTGTATTTCCTCTGACCGTTGTGGCTCTTGCAATTGCAGTTATGATCGGTGATGGATGCTGTGCATTTGTGAGTATCTGTCTCGGAAAACAGGAGGCCCACCACGCAAAACAGAGCGTAGGCAATTCTGTGGTTATGAGTATTGTCAGCAGCCTGATTCTTGCGGCAATTTATCTGATTTTTGCCGAACAGATCATCGCAATGTTTGGAGGAACAGTAAACGCGGAAACCTATCATCACTCCAAGGAATATTTCTTTTATATTTCCCTTGGTATCCCGTTTTATATGTTCGGGCAGGCAATGAATCCGATCATCCGTGCGGACGGAAATCCCAAATTTGCAATGATTTCCACCTTGTCCGGAGCTGCGATCAACATTGTCCTTGATCCGATTTTCATTTTCATATTCAAATGGGGCATGATGGGTGCTGCTGTAGCGACTGTAATCGGACAGGTTGTGACAGCGGTGCTGGCAGTCTGGTACCTTCTGCATATGAAGATTATCAAACCGGAAAAAGGAGATTATCGTCTGAGTGGATTTATCTGCGGAAAGACACTGATACTGGGAGTTACCAGTTTCCTGTCACAGATTAGTCTGGTAGCGGCTATGGCAGCGATTAACAATATGCTCCGCAAGTACGGTGCCCTTGATCCTGTTTTTGGGCAGGAGCAGTATGCACAGATTCCGATGGCTGTAGTTGGTATCGTTATGAAATTCTTCCAGATTGTAATCTCGATTGTCGTTGGTATGGCAGCTGGATGTATTCCGATTGTCGGATTCAATATGGGTGCAGGAAAGAAGCCACGAGTAAAAGAGTTGTTTACAAAGCTGCTGATTTCTGAAGCTGTTGTCGGTGCCATCGCATTTGTTATCGTAGAATTTTTCCCGCATCAGCTGATCAATATTTTCGGAGCAGCAAATGAAAGTACTTATTATACGGATTTTGCAATTAAAGCATTTCGTACCTATCTTTGCATGATCATTCTCGCATGTGTCAATAAGGCATGTTTTATCTTCCTGCAGGCGATGGGAAAAGCGGTGGAGTCCACGGCATTGTCAATGATTCGTGAGGTAATCTTTGGTGTGGGCTTTGCTCTGATTCTGCCGATGTTCTTTGGTTTGAACGGAGTTCTGTATTCGATGCCTGTCTCCGATGTTCTGACATTCCTTATTGCTGCATTCCTGATTTTTAAAACTTATAAGGAATTGAATAGGAAAGGGGAAAAGGCAGTATGAAAAACAGGATCATTACAATCAGCCGTGAATTCGGAAGCGGCGGACGGACAATCGGAAAAAAAGCAGCAGAGGAGCTCGGAATTCCCTGCTATGATAAGGAACTGATTCACAAGATTGCGCTGGAGAGCGGTTTTGATGAAAACTATATTCAAGATGCCGGTGAATATGTGCCGGGCGGATTTCTTTCTTCTGCCCTGTCCAACCGGTCCTTTGGTCCGACCAATGAAGACTACCTCTGGAAGATTCAGTATCAGGTGATTACGGAACTTGCAGAGAAAGGTCCCTGTGTGATTGTCGGACGATGTGCGGATTATATTCTGCAGGATAAGGCAGACTGTCTGAAAGTATTTATTCATGCTGATATGGATTACAGGGAAAAACGCATCGTGGAAGTCTACGGCGAACGTGAAGAGTCTCCCAGGCAGAGGCTGATGGATAAAGATAAGAGACGTGCGGCTTATCATCGTTTTTACACGAATATGAAATGGGGACAGGCGAAAAATTATCATCTGGCCCTGGACAGTGGTGTTCTCGGAATTGACCGCTGCGTTGAAATTATAAAGAGTCTTTACTAAGACACAGGAGAAGGAAATCGCTTGGAAAAGCACAAAAATCCGGGAGTCAACATAGAATAAAGAGAAATCCCCCCTTGAGGTGCAGTTGTTGGAGACTTTTCAGAAACCATTAACTCCACAGGAAGAGAAAGCGTATCTGAAAGCGTTTAGAGGGGGCGACGAAGATGCGAAGAAGATTCTGATCGAGCGTAATCTGCGTCTGGTAGCCCATGTGGTAAAGAAATATCAGGGGCTCCAGGAAGACATGGATGATCTGATATCGATCGGAAGTATCGGGCTGATCAAGGCGGTTGCCACTTTTGATGATCAAAAAGGGAACCGCCTGGCTGCCTATGCTGCACGCTGTATTGACAATGAATTGCTGATGTATCTTCGGGCGAAGAAAAAGACAATCCGGGAAGTTTCCCTTTATGAGCCGATCGGGACAGACAAAGAGGGAAATGAAATTCATCTGCTGGATATTATAGAAAACGGAGAAGAAGACACGGCAGAACGCTATACCAGGGAAGAGGATGTGAGACGCCTGTATGCATATTATGAGCGTGTGCTGGGAAAGCAGGAGAAGGAAGTGATTCGAATGAGATAC
This sequence comes from Lachnospiraceae bacterium, assembly GCA_028727605.1. GTDB lineage: Bacteria > Bacillota > Clostridia > Lachnospirales > Lachnospiraceae > Fusicatenibacter. The sequence continues at coordinate 1,685 of JAQYOA010000105.1, read as the reverse complement.
GGACTGTTTGGAGGAGGGGAATATACCCAAAGATATATTGCCGAACACCTGGGAATCAGCCGTTCTTATGTATCACGTATCGAAAAAAATGCCGTAGAGAAACTGCGGAACTGTTTTTCTTCTTTCTGACGCTTCCGGCAGAATCTGTTTGGCAAATTTGAAAAATTGTGCCGGCAGACAGGAAGGAGTGCTTGACAGGTCAAAAGGGTGGATTTTATAATATGGATAGGAATCATTCGGTGCAGAATGGAATTCCTGTCCATTTTTTATTATTCTGTTTGCGGCAAATCTGTCGGATGAGGGAAAACATATCGAACTGTTTTCCCGTTTTTTTGATTTCAGAAACAAAAACAGTTTCTGATTTTCCGATCTAATGATCTTATTTTCCCTGAATATGAAAAAATTTCCGATTGGAAAGGAGTAGGAAATCAATGTTTTGTAAAGTTATATCCGCAGCCATTCTGGGTCTGGAAGTGATTCCCATTTGGGTGGAAGCGGATGTCAGTGATGGCATGCCCTCTTTCAATATGGTAGGGTATGCCTCTGTTGAGGTGCGGGAAGCTCAGGATCGTGTCCGCACAGCACTAAAGAATATGGGAATTGTTTTGCCGCCGAAGAGAATCACAATTAATCTGTCCCCTGCGGATATCCGGAAAGAAGGTTCCAGATTTGATCTTCCCATCGCAGCAGCTGTTTTGATGGCACTTGGAAGGATTCCGCCGGGAAGTCTGGATCATACACTTCTTATCGGTGAACTCGGCCTGGATGGCTGTGTACAGGGTGTTACAGGAGTACTGCCCACCGTGGCAGCTGCCCAGGAAATGGGATGTTCTCATTGTATTGTCCCGATGGAAAATGCAGCGGAGGGGGAAACGATCCGGAAGATACATGTGGTCGGAATCGATCGGCTGCAGGATTTGATCCTTTTTTGCTGTACGGGGATGATTCCTCATTCGGAAAAAGAGTTCGAAAAGGATGGGAAAAACGGCATAAAGGCGGTTCAGACAAGAGAGGGTACCGTGGATTTTGCTGAAATTTCCGGCCAGCAGATGGCAAAGAGAGCTGCGCTGATTGCGGCAGCCGGATTCCATAATCTGTTGATGCTTGGTCCGCCGGGCAGCGGAAAATCCATGATTGCCAGAAGGCTTCCCACTATTTTGCCGGAGCTTTCAGAGGAAGAGAGTCTGGAAATTACCAGAATTTACAGTATTGCCGGATTGCTCCCGAAGGACCAGCCGCTGATCAAAAGCCGACCGTTTCGTGCTCCGCATCATACGATTTCTCCGCAGGCTCTTTCGGGCGGTGGGCGAAACCCTGTGCCGGGGGAGATTACCCTGGCACATCTCGGTGTCTTATTTATGGATGAGCTTCCGGAGACTTCCAGGCGAACTCTGGAGATTCTGCGTCAGCCGCTGGAGGAGAGAAAAATTGAAATCTCCAGAGTCAACGGGCGTTTTACTTTTCCGGCATTTTTTCTTCTTGTGGGCGCAATGAACAAAGAAACGAGCATATTGATACAAACAGATATGCCTGTAGCAGCGTAGAGGGCTGAAATAACAGGTTTTGAACACTTTTCAGTGAAGAATACTCTGCTGGAAAGAAAGTATGTTCAAAACTATTTCTGACTGGTAGCTGATAATTGCATACCCTATTAACGATACCACTGAGTATCGTTATATTTTTTA
>JAQYOA010000104.1 GCA_028727605.1 Lachnospiraceae bacterium | reverse complement strand
CTGTAATGAATTTACACATTTACATGTGCATGCATTCATTATAGGGAATGTACTCAAGACCGGAAATGCCTGCTCTGAATTATCGGAAATGGGTGCTCTAATTTATCGGAAAGAGTGCACTATTGCATCGGAATATACACTACCGGCGGGTGCGGGAATATAGGAGTATGGAAAACGCAAGAAAAGAAAAAAGAAAACTGTCATAAGGTACACCTTTTGACAGCCACTTTACTTCATTTATTATAAGGGAAATTTTAGCATAAATCAAGGTCTTTATAAATTTTTATTCCACTTCTTTCGACCATTAATTACAGATTTATTACTGTATCAGTTGATTTTTCCATACACTGATATGATTTGTAAGGATCCGTCGAACTATTTTCGCATTTACACGGAAGAAGAAAGATCATTTCAAAAGGTGTACTATTTGATGATGTTCTTGCAAAACGACAGAAGAACAGTACAATGTCTGATTTGATGGCCTTATTTCTATAGAATAAGTTACCCGAACATGCGGGAAGGGGTGAGAGGTGTTGAAAGAGAAATGGCAATCCCCAGGGATGTCTGTTGTACCTATGGATCTGGAGAAACTCGGGAATGTGAATGATTTGACCGATGCAGCATTAAAGATAAAGCTGGAACAGGCAGGATACAAATTTCAGAAAACATACCGGGCTTCCGAAAACTATATTCATCGGAAAATAGCAGATTCAGATGTTCTGATCTCTGTGGGTTCCAATATTGCGAACTTTAACGGATATATTGAAATGAACGAAAGTGCGGCTGTTTTGTGGGAAAAGCTGCAGACGCCGTGCCGACTAAGTGAACTGGAGAATGTGTTGGAAGAAACCTTTAATCTCAATCACGAAACGGCAGTGCAGGATGTTCTGGATTTCATGAAACTGCTGGGAGAGCATGATATGGTGGTGGTACAGTAGAATGGAATGTTTGGATCAAGCTCATCACCTTTCGGAAATGCCAAAACGGATTCCGGTAAACGGTACCTTTGAATTGACTGTCCGTTGCAATCTTCACTGTAAAATGTGCATGTTTCGCCATGATGATAGTGAGAACCCCGAACTGATGGAAAAGGAGTTGACTGCCAATCAGTGGATCGATATGGCAAGACAGGCAGCAGAAGCAGGGACGATGAGTCTTCTGATCACTGGTGGAGAACCGATGCTGCGGCCGGATTTCTGTGAGATCTGGGAAGGAATTTATAAGCAGGGATTTCTGATCACCCTTTATACAAATGCAACACTTGTCACTCCGAAGATCATGGAAACACTGCGGAAATATCCGCCGCACAAAATCGGTGTGACGATTTATGGGGCATCGCCGGAGACTTATGGTCGGGTGTGTGGGAATGCGGATGCATATCAACAAATGTTGAATGGAATTCGGCGACTAAGACAACTTCCTTCCGAAATTACATTTCGAACTACGTTGATACAGGACAATTTTTGTGATTGGAAATTGATTGATGAATTAGTAAAACAGGAAATTGATAGAAATGTTGTTGTTACACAGGCTTGTCCGGTTAATAAAGCTGTTCGAGGTGCATGTGCAGATGTGGAAGCTTGTAGGATTTCACCAGAACAGGATATGCAAATGAAAACAGAACGGATACTTGAAACGATGCATGAGATCATAGGGTCAACATTTGATCCCCATAAATTTAGGATTGTTCGGGAAAATAACAGTCTGGAGTCTGTGAATAGTAAGAAAACGATAGCGACTCTTTTCGGATGTCAGGCCGGAATGTCACAATACACGATTACGTATGATGGTAAATTATTAGCTTGTCAAATGATAGGAGCATTTTTCACGGAGCCTTTATCAGATGGTTTTCAGAAGGCATGGGATAATTATCCGGACAGAGTCCATATTCCTTATAAACAGGGAAAATGTGGTTCATGTAAATATATTGATACTTGTCAGTCATGTTATGGATCACGTTATGCTGAAACAGGTGATTTCAACGGATGTTCTGATTATATATATCGGATTGCAAAAGCAAGAAAAGAATATGAAAGCTTTATGGGAGGAATGGATAATGAAGAAGAATGTAAATTATGAAAAACCAAGTATTAGTTTTGTGAGTATAAAAAATCAGGATAAAGTGGCTGGAAATGATGATGGTCCTTGTATGTCACAGGCTTCACATGGACATACACAATTCTTTTATGATGCACCTGGAGACGGTTGGGTAGTTATTACAACCAAGGCAGAAAACTGTAATGGAAAAGCAGATTTTGAATATTACGACAATCCTGCCATAGAAGGAAGTGTTGATGCTACTAAACAGGCAGAAGCAATAAAAAAGGCAGAAGAAGCATTAAATAAGGATAAACAGGCGTTTACTGGGGCGTATTTAGATCCTCAGCCAAGTTGGAGTTGAAAAAGTGATTTTGAAGGCTGTTTGTGCTGGTCTTTTCTTTCAGTTTCATTTGGATTTACCGAGCCCCTTTTTGAGTGAATGGGAATGGAAAATAGATCCTTGGAAAAGTGCCATTCCAATACAAAAACAGGGAAAAAATGTTATAGAAGTTTATCGGGAGCGAAGGTCAGAGTATTTGCCGAAGAAACTTTCTTTAGTGTATCGGGAAAAGCTCGGTGCATATGAATGTTCTGTTTATCGTTTGATCAATGATTATATTTTGTGGGAATTTGGAACTGCAAATAGTAAAAGAATATATTTGCGGTTTTGCGTTGATTCTACATGGAATAAAATTACTCTATTGAGGGATGAGACAAATAGCCAGGGATGTGCGGCGTTTGAATATTTGGGAAAGATCTTACCAGGAGTTTATCTGAAACACCACTTGTTGACCCTTCATTCTGCATTAGTAGAATACAATGGTCGTTCTTTGGCAATCTGTGCGCCATCTGGTACCGGAAAAACTACCCATGTCCGGCTTTGGCGTGACTGCAAAAATGCACTGATTCTAAACGGGGATCGTGCAGTGATTGGGAAAACCGAACAGGGATGGACTGCCTATGGTACGCCCTGGTCCGGCACCAGCGGGGAGCAGATCAATCGCCATGCTCCGCTGCATGCGCTGGTGATTCTGGAACGTTCCGAGGAAAATTCAGTAGAAAAACTGGAAGGATTGCAGGCTTTTGTCGGAATGATGCCCCATGTGCTTTATCCGGCATGGGATCGGGAACTGGCGGAAATTGCGATTGACGGGCTGAACGATATGCTGAGCAGCATTCCGGTATATCGCCTATGCTGTAGACCCGAAAAAGAAGCGGTGGAAGTATTGTATCAGGCGCTTTATGAAGGGTAGTTGTATTTATGAAAGAAGAAAAAAGATGGATTTCTTCGCAGATTTTGTTTTCAGCCATATCGGAACAGCTTGCCGCAGGACGGCAGGCTGTTTTTACTGTCACAGGGATGAGCATGTGGCCTCTTATCTGTCATGGAAGAGATCAGGTAATCATAGAAAAAACGGATAAGGATGACCTTAGAATAGGGGACATCGTTTTATTTTGTGCTGCAGAAGACAAGTATATCCTGCACCGGATCACACGGATGGAAGACGGGTATTTCCAGACAACAGGGGATGGAAATCTGTTCCGGGATCCGGTTATGCCCTATGAATGTGTTCAGGCAAAGGTCTGTAAAGTAATCCGCGATGGAAAGACGATCGACTGCAGCTTTTGGGGATGGAAGGTGTTGTTTCGCTTCTGGATGTTTCTGTTTCCGATACGTAAATGGATTTTTCGCGGTTGGTTTTGGATCCGAAGGCTGTTTAGGGGAAAATGAAAAAAGAGTTTACTTTCTCACTTCTGAATTATACAATGAAAACGTAAGCTCTTGACGATTAAATACACGAATGTTGAGAGAATTTGCAGGCAGAAGGAAGAGGGCATATATCGAGATGGTCCGTGAAGTTGTCGAGCGAGAGGAGGCAGCAAATGCGAACAATTGATGAATATAGGAAACTTCCATATAAGATGGAAATAATTCCGGATACAGAAGAAGGTGGATACGTAGCATCTTTTCCCGATTTGCCGGGTTGTTTAACGCTTGGAGATACAATAGAGGAAGCGATAAAGAATGCTGAGGATGCAAAGTATGCATGGATTGAAGCGGCTATGGAAGATGGCGTTCGCATTAATGAGCCGGACGATCTTGAAGATGATTCAGCGTATGTGGGATAAGAACGAATGGAGAGGAATGTCTGTAAAAGATATTCAGGAATTCCTGGAACTGAGCACTCCACAGAGTATTTGTCATTGTTGTTGACGGATCTAGCGGAAGCTACGATTCCAAACTGGATTGATTTCTAAATTGTTATTTCACGCCCATTACAGCGTTGCGATTCACAAGTGCGTGTTGCGCTTGTTGGTTGCTTGATTTTATCGGGAAAATTTTCTAGTATGGAGTCATAAGAACAAAAGGGAGGAGGCAACTGCAATGCTGAATGAGAACCTTGCAAAAGTCAGAAAAGAACGGGGACTTACGCAGGAAGCTTTAGCCGCGAAGCTGAATGTTGTGAGACAGACGATATCAAAATGGGAAAAAGGAACAGCGGTTCCGGATGCGGATACTCTATGCAGAATCGCAGATGCGTTAGATGTTTCTGTTTCCACCCTGTTGGGAGAAACGGAACAGGAAGACAAAATTGACAC
>JAQYOA010000103.1 GCA_028727605.1 Lachnospiraceae bacterium | reverse complement strand
AATAAACAAAAAGTTTAGTAACGCTATACAAACAACGGCATTATACATGATCCGCTGCAGACTGTCAATAGGTTAGGGGAAAATACTATATAAAGTCATAGTGGAATGAAGCGTACTCTTGTTTCATACACTATAAAGCAGATTTTCTTTTGAATTTGGAAGGATCTTTTATGAAAACCTGGATTGTGGAAAGATTAAAACACAGTTTGGTATTGCTTATGATATCCCTGTTTCTTGCAGAAAGTGCAATCCCGGTTCCGGCCGGGGAACTATCGGAAGAAGCACTTTATGCAAAAGCCGCATGCCTTCTGGATGGGGACTCAGGCCGAATCCTGTACGGAAAGGAATGTGATGTTCCCATGGCTATGGCAAGTACAACGAAAATAATGACTTGCATTGTGGCTCTTGAGAACGGCGATATGAAGAAAACTGTCACAGCATCGAAACAGGCGGCTGCACAGCCAAAGGTTCATCTTGGTGTTCAGGAAGGTCAGCAATTTCTCCTTGAGGATCTGATGTATTCCCTGATGCTGGAGTCACACAACGATGCAGCAGTGATGGTAGCGGAAGCAGTATCCGGAACCGTGGAGGATTTTGCTGTGCTTATGAATGAGAAGGCCCGCCAGATCGGCTGCAGTGATACCTATTTTATTACACCGAATGGACTGGATGCCGCGGATGATTACGGCGAACACCATACGACGGCAGCCGACCTTGCAAAGATCATGAGATATTGTCTGTATCAGTCAGAGAAAGCAGAACAGTTTCTGGAAATTACGAAAACCTCTTCTTACAGCTTCTGGGATGCAGAAAAAGTGCAGTTCTACAATTGTACAAATCACAATTCCCTTCTCACTATGATGGATGGGGTTGTTTCGGGAAAAACCGGTTATACTTCAAAGGCAGGATACTGTTATGTAGGTGCTCTTGAGAAAAACGGTAAACATTTGATCATTGCGCTTCTGGCCTGCGGATGGCCAAACAATCGAAACTATAAATGGGAAGATGCACAAAAACTGCTGAATTATGGACTCTCTTCCTACGAGTATCGCGATGTTTTGGAACATAATTGGTATGCAGATCCCATCGAAGTGCTTGACGGTCAGTATAACGGAATCCTCGGGAAGACAAAGGCATCTGTCCAACTGGTAAGCCCTGTTCAGGACAAAGAAAGAGAGCTGCGTCTGCTCTTAAAAGAAAAAGAACAGCCCGAGCTCTCTTATGAGTTGCCGGAAATATTAAAAGCGCCGGTAAATAAAGGAGATCTGGTTGGAAGAATTACTTATTCCATGGATGGCAGAATTTTAATGGAGTATCCCGTCTATGCCGCTGCCAACGTGAACAAAATTGATTACACCTGGTGTCTCTCCCAGGTAGCCCTGCGCTTTTTTGTATAATTCCAAATGAAAGACAAGTATTTTAATCTTCGGAGTCAGTGACCTTTGCAAGTGTTTCTTTTGATAGAATCTTTCGAATATTCAAAAGGAAGAGCGTAACTGCCGTCGTAACAGAAAGCACATCTGCGACAGGTTCCGCATAATACACGCCCATCACACCAAAAAAACGGGGCAGAATCAGTGCAAGCGGGATCAAGAGAAATACTTTTCGGAGTAATGCGATAAAAAGAGAAACCTTTGCCTGGCCAAGGCCAAGGAAAGAACTCTGAATGCCGGACTGAAGTCCGAATACCAGCATTCCTGCAATGAAAACCGGAAGCACTTTTTTTACAAGAGCCAGCAGCTCCGGATCTGTGGTAAACAATCCTGCAAAAACTCCCGGGAATAACATTGCAGTCAGAACATAGAGGAATGTGACACAAAAAGTAATGGAAATCATTCGCTTAATTGTCTGCTTAACACGATCAAAAGATCCGGCGCCGAAATTATAGCTGATGATAGGCTGAACACCGTTGGTAAACCCGCTGACCGGAACAAAAATCAGCTGTGTAACACTCTGAAGAATCGTCATGGATCCTACATAAAGATCTCCGCCGTATACCTGAAGTCCATGATTCATGACAATAATGATTGCACTTTCCGTAGACTGCATAATAAAAGGGGAAATGCCAAGGGCCATAATCGATTTCAACAGCGATTTATTGGGCTTCATGCGCGATATGCGAAGTCGTATCACAGATTTATCCGATGTCAGAAAGCGCAGCACCCATGCGGCACTTAAAGCCTGGGAAATCACTGTGGCACAGGCAGCACCGGCAACTCCCATATCAAAGATAAAAATAAAGATCGGATCCAGAACAATATTGACAACAGCACCGATCAGAACAGAAAGCATAGCTGTTCTTGCCTGTCCCTGACAGCTGATAAAAGTGTTAAGCCCCACAGCGAGCTGAACAAAAAAAGTACCGGCCAGATAAATGGTAATATAGGTAGAGCTATAGCCAATGGTATTACTGCTTGCACCGAAGAGATAAAGTAAAGGCTCCTGAAAAAGCAGAAAAAAGGTGATCAGAACTGCAGAAAAGCAAAGGAGCATAGTAGTACAGTTGCCAAGAATCTTTTCTGCCCGTTCTTTCTGGTTCTGTCCCAATGCAATTGACGCAAGAGGAGCTCCGCCCCCGCTTGAGAATCCGGAAAAAGCGGCTATAATTGAAATAATCGGGAAAGTGACTCCAACACCTGTCAGTGCTGCCGCACCTACATTTGGAATTCTTCCGATGTAAATCCGATCTACAATATTGTAAAGTACATTGACTACCTGGGCCAGCACGGACGGCAGAGCAAGCTGAACCATCAACTTCGATATTTTTTCCGTTCCGAGCCGACTGTCTGCATGAGACTGCATAAAATCTGTTCCTCCCTGAATGTGTTTTCGATGAATGAAAAATCATCTGCAGATTCAAGTATATCCCTTTCCAAATAAAATCGCAATAGTTTCCTAAGTTCGTGAATTTTATAAAATAAATCTAAAATTTATAAAAAGAATGCAATTCTATTGCATTCCGTGATGTGATACGCTAGACTATGTTAGTCGACTAAATATTAAGGGAGGTATCGTATCATGGAGCAAAAAAACGGCAGCGAAATTCATCTGCAGAAAAGGCTGCTGAATATTGTACGGACAATTCATACCAGAGGTTTTCAAAAAATCAGTGAATACGGAATCCATCCGGGACAAATGGAACTGATCGGATACATAAGCCTTCATGACGGAGCGAGACCCGTAGAAATCGGAAAAGCACTTCATGTGAAACCGTCCACAGTTTCCGTATCAGTAAAGCGCCTGGAAAAAAGCGGCTTTCTTGAAACCAGACCGGATGGGAAGGATCAGCGTTCCATTCGTGTGTATGCTACGGAAAGACTGAAACAAATGAAAGGGCAGATCTGGAATGAACTGCTTGAGAACGAAGAAATCGCACTGCGCGGCTTTTCCCAAAAGGAATGTGAGGAATTACTGGGATATCTCAAAAGAATTCAGGATAATTTTGAAAGTATATCAAAGCCGTTGACCATATGCTGTGGTAAGCCTGCCAACAGGAAGGAGGAAGAGTAGTTATGCTAAAGTTACTGAAATATATGAAAAAAAACGCAGGTTATCTGATCCTTGTGTTTGTTCTTTTGTTTTTACAGGCATACTGTGAACTTTCGCTGCCGTCCTATACGTCAGATATTGTTGACATAGGAATACAGCAGAAAGGAATACCGGATGCCGTACCGGAACAAATACGGACAAGCGTAATGGAAGAACTAATGTCATTGATGTCAGAATCAGAAGCAAACGAGGTAGCGCGTGTTTATGTAAAGGATCAGGATCTGTACGTTCAAAAAGAAATGAACGAAAAAGAGCGGGATAAAGTGAATGAAATTCTGGGAAACGCGATGCTGATTTCTCAGGCGATGAAAGAACAGAATGTCGATATCTCAACGCTTCCAACAGAGCAGAAAAAACAAATACTGGATCAGGCGAAAACAAAGATTCAGGAAATGTCCGAAAGTATTGTGACACAGACGGCCATCTCTTATGTGCAGCAGGAATATGAAAATCAGGGGCTTGATACTGACAAGATACAGATGAACTATATTTTGAATTCCGGTCTCAAAATGCTTGGGCTTGCCTTGATTGCCATGGCAGCTGCAGTTACAGTCACATTTCTTGCCGGAAGAATCGGAGCTGCACTTGGCCATGATCTGCGGAATGCCGTATACCGCAAAGTTATCTCATTTTCCAGTGCGGAGATGAACCGGTTTTCTACTGCTTCTCTGATTACCAGATCAACGAATGATATTACTCAGGTTCAAAATGTTACAACGATGATCCTGAGAATTGTCCTTTATGCTCCGATCATCGGAATAGGCGGTGTGATGAAAGTGATTCATACCGGTGCGCATATGACCTGGATACTGATTGTCGCTGTCGCTGCGATTTCTGCACTGATCGCATTCCTTTTGATCGTTGCCATGCCGAAATTTCGGATTCTTCAGACAATGATTGATAAAATCAATCAGATCAGCCGCGAGATTCTGACCGGTATTCCGGTTATTCGTGCCTTCTCAACGGAAAAGCATGAGGAACAGCGATTTGACAAGGCAAACAGAGATCTCATGAAAACAAATCTCTTTGTGAATCGGGCAATGACCTGCATGATGCCGATGATGATGATTATCATGAATGGAGTTTCGGTTTTGATTGTCTATACAGGAGCCCATCAGATTGATCAGGGTGCATTACAGGTTGGCGATATGATGGCATTTATACAGTACGCTATGCAGATCATTATGTCTTTCCTGATGATTTCATCCCTCTCTGTTATGCTTCCGCGAGCAGGCGTTGCCGCAAGCCGTATCAATGAAGTGCTTGACACAGAAGTATCGATTCATTCACCGGCAAACTTCAAACGACCGCAAAGAGACACAAAAGGACTGGTGGAATTCCGCAATGTATCATTTTCTTACCCGGGAGCGGAAGAGCAGGTATTGAGCAATATCAGTTTTACTGCAGGAAAAGGGGAAACAGTCGCCTTTATCGGAAGTACAGGAAGCGGTAAAAGTACTCTGGTCAATCTGATTCCAAGGTTTTTTGATGTAAGTGAGGGAGAAATTCTTGTTGACGGAGTCAATGTAAAAGAAATGGAGCTTTCGGATCTTCGGGAGAGAATTGGCTATGTACCGCAAAAAGCGGTTCTGTTTTCGGGAACAATCGAGTCGAACCTCCGGTTTGGTGCAAAACATGCCAGAATTCAGGAAATTGATCAGGCGGCACGGATTGCTCAGGCAAAAGAATTTATTGACACCAGAGAAGAAGGTTATGCATCTTTGATCGCTCAGGGCGGAAGCAATGTCTCAGGCGGCCAGAAACAGCGGCTGTCCATAGCCCGTGCGGTTGCCAAAAAACCTGAGATTTATATTTTCGATGACAGTTTCTCTGCGCTGGATTACAAAACAGATGCCGCTTTGCGCGCTGCGTTAAAAAAAGAAACAGGGGATGCAACAACACTGATCGTGGCACAGAGAATCAGCACAATTCTTCATGCCGACCGGATTCTGGTCCTGGACGGAGGAAGAATTGTTGGAAACGGTACGCACAGAGAACTGATGAATAGCTGTGAAGTATACCGGCAGATTGCCAGAAGCCAGCTCCGGGAGGAGGAATTAGAAGTATGAGAGGAAATAAAGGAAATCAGGGCGAAAAAGCAAAAGATTTTAAGGGATCCATCTCCAAACTGACTGCGTATATGGGGAGATATAAGAAACGTCTGTTTCTGATGATGATCTGCGCAGTAATCGGAACTGTTTTTAATATTGTAGGACCCAAAATTCTGGGTAAAGCAACGACCGAACTGTTTAACGGTCTTGTAGCAAAGGTTCAGGGAACCGGAAGTATTAATTTTGAAAAAATCGGTCAGATCCTGCTTTTTACACTGGGATTATACGTGACAAGCGCTGCTTTTTCGATCCTGCAGGGAATGATCATGACCGGAATCTCAAATGATGTCAGTTATACACTGCGCCGTGATATTTCGGAGAAGATAAACCGAATGCCAATGAAATATTTTGAAAGCAGAACGTACGGCGAAGTTCTTTCCCGTATTACAAATGACGTAGATACACTTCAGCAGGGAATTAATCAGAGCATCACTCAGCTGATTACCTCCGTCACGACATTAATCGGTGTATTCTTTATGATGCTTTCCATCAGCGGATGGATGACACTTGCAGCCGTACTGATTCTTCCGCTCTCCATGTTTATTATCAACTTCGTTATGAAGCATTCGCAAAAATATTTCCGTGACCAGCAAAAATACCTTGGTATTGTAAACGGACAGGTAGAGGAAATATACAGCGGTCAAAACATCATCAAAGCATTTAACAAAGAAGAGGATGTTGAGAAGGATTTTGAGGATGCGAACCGGCATCTTTATGAATCCGGCTGGAAATCCCAGTTTTTCTCCGGAATTATGATGCCGATCATGGGTTTTATTGGAAATCTGGGATATGTGGCAGTCGCTATTCTCGGTGGGTTTTTGGTAATCCGCGGGAATATCGAAGTGGGAGAGATCCAGTCCTTCTTCCAGTATATCAAGAACTTCACACAGCCGATTCAGCAGATTGCTCAGGTTACAAATATGATGCAGTCCTCCGCGGCAGCATCAGAACGTGTCTTTGAATTTTTGGAAGAAGAGGAAGAGGATCAAACCGCAAAAAATCCTGTTTCCAATCGTTGTCTTCAGGGCGAAGTTTCATTTCGTCATGTAAGCTTTGGCTATGATTCCGAAAAAATGACCATTCAGGATTTTTCCTCAGAAGTGAAACCCGGACAGAAGATTGCGATTGTCGGACCCACCGGCGCCGGAAAAACAACAATGGTAAAACTGCTGCTGCGGTTTTATGATGTAAACAGCGGTTCCATTCTCATCGACGGTCATAACGTGAAAGATTTTAATCGTCCGGAACTTCGTGAAATGTTTGGAATGGTGCTGCAGGATACCTGGCTGTTCCAGGGAACAATTATGGAAAATATCCGGTATGGAAAACTGGACGCAACCGATGAGGAAGTAATTGAAGCGGCCAAAGCGGCATGTGCCCACCAGTTCATTATGCAGCAGTCGGAAGGGTATCAAACAATATTAAATGAGGAAACCAGCAATATTTCTCAGGGACAGAAACAGCTCCTCACAATCGCCAGGGCGATTCTTGCAGATAACCGGATTCTGATTCTGGACGAAGCAACCTCCTCTGTGGATACAAGGACTGAGATACTGATTCAGAAAGCGATGGATAATCTGATGAAAGGAAGAACCAGTTTCATAATTGCTCATCGTCTGTCAACAATTCGGGACGCAGATCGGATTCTTGTTATGAAAGATGGTAATATTGTGGAACAGGGAACTCACGAAGAATTGTTGGAAAAGGACGGATTTTACGCGCAGCTGTATAATTCCCAATTCGAAAAAGTAACAGCATAATGTTTCCTGTTTTCAGACAGCTCTGGTTTTTTTTCGAATTTTATGTTATGCTTAAAAGCAAATAGCACAAAACGGAGGAAAAAGGATCATGAATAATCTATTAGTTGCGCAGTCAGGAGGTCCAACAGCCGCAATTAATGCGACTGTAGCCGGAGTCGTCTCTTTGGCGCAGTCATCGGAAAAGGTAGATCATGTATACGGCGCTGTAAACGGAATTGAGGGAGTTCTGGCGGAAAAATTTCTGAATCTCGGGGATGCTCTCGGCAGTTCTTCCTTAATTTCCCTTCTTATGCAGACACCTGCGGCAGCACTTGGATCCTGCCGGTTCAAATTAAAAGACCAGCAAAAAGATGCTTCTCAGTTTGAGAAAATAATTGAAATCTTTCGCCGGCATGAAATTAAGTATTTTATCTATATCGGCGGAAATGATTCTATGGATACAGTGGATAAGCTTTCAGCCTACTGCGCCGAAAAAGGAATTCACGATATTTTCATAATCGGTGCACCAAAGACCATTGACAATGATCTTGTAGGAACCGATCATTGTCCCGGATTCGGTTCTGCAGCGAAATATATTGCAGCAACTTTTGCAGAGCTTGAACGGTATTGTCATGTTTATACAACAAAAGCAGTAACAATCGTGTAAGTAATGGGACTAAATGCAGGATGGATGACCGCAGCTTCCGCTCTGTCAAGAGTT
>JAQYOA010000102.1 GCA_028727605.1 Lachnospiraceae bacterium | reverse complement strand
TTTTTAGTTCGTTCAATGCTTTTGAAACTGTAATACGGCTTACTTTATATTGATCCATGAGCTGGTATTCGGTTGGAATTTTGTCTCCTGGAACGAGTTTGCTTGTTTCGATCTGCTGAAGAATATCATCTTTTATCTTTTGATACATGGGTTTGCCTGACAAAGTTGCCATAAAATATCTCCTGATTCTATCTGTTTTCCTTGATAATACGCCTTTTCGAGTGTTTTGGTCAATATGTAATATTTGCTATGTTTAGCATAAAACTATGTGCAAATTACCAAATGAAATTGAGAGAAACTGGTTGAAATGCAGGTTGAGTGTAAATAAGATGAGAAATTTGACATGTTAATGATATTGCAATAGTATGGCAAAATAAAAAAAGAAATGACATATTTAATATGTCTAAAATGTGAAAACAAACGAAGAAGAATTGGATAAAATGAACAAATATTATAATTGCAAGGAAAAATAAGTTGCAAATTGCATAATGAGTGCTATAATAAAATCAAGAAAAAACAAATCAAATCAAACAAAATGATATAGACATAACAAATATAAATAACAAAACATATCAAATAGAAAGGTGCGGGATAAGAATGGGAGTGTCAAAGGGAAAAAGTGTGTTGACTGTAAATGAAAAAAAGCAGAACAGGAAGCGGTTATGGAAGGAAATCAAAAAGCATAAGGTTTTGTATTTATTTATGCTTCCTTGTGTTATCTGGCTTTTGGTTTTTTGTTATGCTCCTATGGCAGGTAACATTCTTGCGTTCAAAAACTATCGGTTTGATTTGGGAATATTTGGAAGTGAATGGGCAGGACTAAAACATTTCAAGGCATTCATGTCATCTCCGGAATTCTGGCTGACGATCCGTAACACATTGATTATAAGCGGACTGAAAATTTTGTTCTGCTTTCCGGCACCAATCATTCTGGCATTATTGCTAAATGAAGTTCGGGCACCCAAATTTAAACGCGCGATTCAGACTATGAGTTATCTTCCGAATTTTGTGTCGTGGGCAGTCGTGGTATCTTTGATGACAGCTATTTTTACTCCTTATGGTGGTATTTTCAATGATATTCGCAAGTCGATGGGATTGGAAGCAATTTTCGTTATGGGAGAAAAAAACGCGTTTTATCCGCTGGTAATATTTTCGGATATGTGGAAAGGAGTTGGATGGGGATCCATCGTATATCTGGCAGCAATCACTGGCGTTGATCAGGGGCTTTATGAAGCAGCAACGATTGATGGTGCCAACAGATGGCAGTGCACTTGGCATATTACACTTCCGGGTATTTCGACAACAATCGGAATCATGTTTATTATGGCGGTAGGAGGAATTCTGAATGCGGGATATGATCAGATCCTGCTTTTACAGCAGCCTGCCAATACACAAATATCTCAAATCTTGGATACTTATATTTTACAGACCGGTATCCGATATGGAAAGTTTGAATATGCAACAGCGATCGGTTTGTTTAAATCCGTATTCTCGTTGATTCTGGTAAGTTTAACCAATTATTTAACGCAGAAATATGCCGAGGTTGGTTTGTGGTAGGAGGAAAAGAAGAATGAAAGAGACAAAAGGACAGAAAATTTTTAAAATATTTAATTATTCCTTTTTGGCCTTATTGGGATTGATTACATTTTATCCTTTCTGGTATGTTTTGGTTGCTTCACTGAATACGGGCCGTGATTTTATGAGAGGTGGTGTCTGGCTGTGGCCAAGAGAATTCACTTTGGAAAATTATATAAAGGCATTTGCAGATGATAGAATTTTGCCTTCCCTGCAGATTTCCGTTTCCATTACAGTGATTAGTGTGGTGGTGGGATTGATATTTACGGCACTGGCTGCTTACGCGATGTGCATCCGGACGCTTCCGGGGAAGAAATTCCTGAATTTCTTTTGGTATTTTACCAGCATTTTCAGTGCCGGAATTATTCCATATTACATGGTACTTAGAAGTTTGAAATTAACAAGCAGCTATTGGCTGTATATCCTGCCTTCTATTTATAGCTTTTACAATTTTATTCTGCTCCGCACGAACTTTGCAAATATTCCCTATGAACTTCGGGAATCAGCACAGCTGGATGGAGCAAGTGAATGGACCATTTTGAGCAGGATTTATCTTCCGCTTTCGAAACCGATTTTGGCAACGCTGGCATTGTTTATTGGTGTTGGAAAGTGGAATGACTGGTTTACAGCGGCTTATTATCAGAGTAAAACCGCTTTGTATCCGGCAGCAACCGTACTGCAGCGAATTCTGGCGGAGGCGTCGGCAGGTTCCCAGGTAAAAGTTGGGCAGGAAACTGCTCTTGGGACAATGACAAGCTACACTACACAATCTTTGCAGATGGCATTTGTTATGATACTTACAATGCCTATTGTAGTGGTTTACCCCTTCCTTCAAAAATATTATGTGAAGGGTGTTATGGTCGGTTCCGTAAAAGGCTGACAGGTCTTTTACCCGAAATAAAATATAAAATATTCAAGGAGGAAAAGAGCAATGATGAAGAAAAAGGTAATGTCCGTTCTGCTTGCAGCAGCCATGGCGGTTGGAATGATAAGCGGATGCGGCAGTACGGGTGGTGACTCACAGTCATCGACGTCCGGAACAGAAACCGGGCAGGAGGGATCGGCTTCGGAAGGCAGCGAAGCAGAAGGAGATTATTACGTAGACGAGGACGGTAATAAGTACAAGAAGTTTGATGATGTGAAATTAACAATGCTGGTATGCTGGAACGGAGGATTTAAAACTGCAGATGACCAGTATAACAACGATGTTGCAAAAGCAATTCGTGAAAAAATTGGTGTTACGGTGGAATTTGAGGGCATCATGATGAGCGAGGCAGAAAAATTGAACATGATGTTCGCATCGGGAGATATGCCGGATATGGTGAATGCACCGTACTGGGGAGGTACAGCGGGTGAGACAGCAATCATTAAAAAGGCTGGAGTGGAAGGCCGTCTGATTGACATCAAAGATATGGTACCCAATTATCCCAATATTGCGGATGCTTATGATATTGGTGTTATCAGCAAAAAATACCTGGAAACCGATATTGATTACTCAGAAAACAATGGTGCAAGATATGTTCTTCCGACGGAAGTTGCCGGTGATGTGGAAGACATTGCACAGTGGGCATACGGTGTATTTGTCCGCGGCGATGTAGCTGATACGTTGGGTATCGATCCTTCAACGATCAAGACATCCGAGGAATTGTATGATTTCATGGTTAAAGCCAGAGATTATGGATTTAAAGATGTCAATGGAAATGATTGTATTGTGGCGACAACCTATCATGAGGGTTGGAGTTATGACGATTACGCTCAGAATTTTAACGCAAAGAAACTGACAACAGATTATGAGCTGGATGCTGATGGAAATGTAACTCTTTCCAAACTGACGGATAATTGGGTTAATAAGAATCTGTTCATCTGGAAACTGGTTAATGAGGGAATTCTGGATAAAGAGTGCTTTACTCAATCTGACGAACGTGGAAAAGAAAAGGTTGGAAATGGTACAGCACTGTTCGCCTGTGCACAGTATGGTGTTACTATTGATGCAACCAAACAAACCGGATTGTATGATTCGAATCCGGAAATGCGTTATATCCCGGTTGGACCATTAAACTATAGTGATGGATCTGCGTTGACACAGATTGAGGCAGAAGGAAGAAGCGGTTCTCCGGTTATCTTTTTCCCGAATACCTGTTCCAATGTTGAAGCTGCTATGACCTGGCTTGATTATGTAAACAGTAAAGAAGGTATGAGACTGATTTGCTATGGTTTTGAGGGCGATACCTATGAATTGAACGAAGAGGGACAGCCACGAATGAATGCTGATCTGACAGCAAGATATGCGGCAGATTCCGAAGGTGTAAAAGAGGAGCTGCGTCAGAGAGGTATTAATTACATGCAGGGAAGAACCTATGTAGCAAAGAAAAATATGGCATGGTTCGGTGAATCCGGCCCGTTTGAAGCTGATGCAGAAAATGAGTATCTGAAGGCGTATAAAGAGCAGAGACCGGTTGAGATACTCAAAGGTTATGCGATAGACGCGGTTGCTCCTAACTTTGAAGGATATACAGATTTTGCACAGTGGGCTTTCGACGATACCAAGCAGAAAGAATATACACAGAGGGCTTTCTTCGCTGATACAGAAGAAGAGGCAAGAGAAATTCTTGAAGATTATCAGAACTATTTGAGAACGAATGACGGAGGCAAGCTTCAGGAGTTCCTGGACTATATGACTGAGCAGTCAAAGACCAGAGATGATTTTGCGTTCTAATTGACAGTTTGGTCTTGTAGAGTAAAAGAGGGCGACTCTTAAATTGCACATATGCGATATAAGAGTTGCCCTCTTTTTTGAAAAAAAGGGAGGGATTTGAATTATGGCTTATATCAGAAACAAAACAGAAGAATTGACCGGATATCAAGAAGGGGCAGAATTTCGTCCCTCTATCGATCTTGGCTGTGATTTTGTCATGGTTTATGGAATTGATGATACAATGCCGGAACGTATTGCAAAATATCGGGAAAAGGGGTATGTGATTCATCTCATGACAGGTATTGCCTGGGGAGAGTATCAGGATTATCTTGATGGAAAATGGGATGGCAGAAAACATTGGGATGAGGGACAGGTAGACCGAAACGGGAAAGATGTTATTCATAACCCAACGGTACCGTATATGGTTCCTACGATTTCATTTTCGGAGTATCTGACTGAGAGACTAAAAATTGCAGTGGATGCGGGAGTTGAAGCAATCCATGTGGAAGAACCGGAATTCTGGGATAAAAGTGGATATTCGAAAGCATTTCAGAGAGAATATGAAATCTATTATAAAGAACCCTGGAAACCGCAGCATGAGGGTTTGGATGCCAGCTATAAAGCAGCAAAATTAAAAGCATATCTTTATAGCCGTACAATTAATCGGGTAAGTGCAGCATTGAAAGAATATGCAAAAGTAAAGTATAATAAAGATCTTAGATTTTATGTACCAACCCACAGTTTGTTAAATTACACGCAGTGGAAAATTATGAGTCCCGAAGCAGCTTTGATCAATATTCCAACGGTGGATGGTTATATTGCTCAAATCTGGACAGGGACCAGCAGAGAAGCCAATGTCTATAATGGTATCTATAAAGAGAGAACCTTTGAGACCGCTTATCTGGAATATGGAGTTATGCAGGAATTGGTGAAAGGGACCGGACGCAGAATGTGGTTCCTGAATGACCCGATTGAGGATCTTCCGTCATATACGTGGGAGAATTATCGATATAATTATATAAAAACCGCAGTTGCATCTCTTTTACATCCTCTTGTATGGCATTATGAAATTTGTCCATGGCCACATCGGGTATTTGAAGGAAAATATCCGAGATTTCAGCCAAGGATTGAGGAAAAGATTGAGACAAGTTTTGAAACAGATCAGTCAAAACCGATTCCGCAGAGTTATTCTACACTGTTGTCCAGCATGTTCCAGCTGTTTGGGGATATGGAGCAGCCGGAGTTTTCTTTTGAAGGTGTAGATGATAAAATAGGCATTTTCATGTCTGACAGTGGACTGTTTCAGAGAACATTTCCGGATGGTATTGTGACCGAGGAGCCGATTCAGGATCGCTTGAAAGCAGCTATGCACAAAAACTCCGGCAATCCTGTGGATGAAGAAGCTGCCGCTTCGCTTATCAAAGAAATTGGAGAAAATGAATCGGATCTGTTGGATTTTATCCAGAGTATAGCATTTCCGCAATTTTATGGAATGTCATTGCCGCTGCTGAAATATGGACTTCCGGTTAAACCTGTACAACTCGATAATGTACGTCGGTTTGCCGGTTATTTGGACGATACTCGATTTTTGATCCTTAGTTATGAATATATCAAGCCGGAAGCACCGGACATCAATGCAGCACTTGTTTCCTGGATCAGGGAGGGAGGTACCTTGCTGTACATAGGAGATGGCACGGATCCGTATCATCAGATTTCCTCCTGGTGGAAAAATTCCGGATATGAAAATCCTGCACAACATCTTTTTGAACTGGCCGGACTTTCGCGTATGCCAAAAGATGGAAGCTATCAGGTGGGAAAAGGTCGTATTTTGATGTGGAGTATCACTCCGGCAAGAATCTGTCTGTCAGAAAAATTAGCAGAAGAGTATCGATTATTGGTGAAAGAAGCGCTGGCGGAGCAATCTGTAGATTGGCAGTACAGAAATGACCTGACACTGCACAGAGGACCATACATTATTTCTTCCGTGATGGATGAGAGTGTCAGTGAGGAGAAGAAGGTTTTTGACGGTTTATTTGCGGATTTGCTGGAAAATGACTATCGAATTATTACTCATAAGGAAATCGGACCGGACGAAGCTGCATTGCTGTTTGATTTCTCAAAAATTGAAGGAGAAACTTTCCGAATTGTTGGTACTTCTGCAAGAGTTATCAGTGCAGAAAATACCGACGAAAAGATAGTTTTAAAGCTGAAAACAGGTGATCAAATCAAAGCTTTCGTCAGGATCCGTCTTTCAAAACCTGTAATGAAAGTTCAGGCGATTGACGAGGACGGTAGAGACGTGGAAGTGAAAACTTCATGGGATGAGATAACAAAGACATGGTTGATTTCCTACGATAGCTGTGCAAAAGAGGTGGAAGTGACAGGAAGTTATGGCGACTGCTAATATTTTTAATATTCAGCATTTCTCTGTGCATGACGGTCCGGGAGTGCGGACGGTGGTTTTTTTCAAAGGCTGCAGTCTGCACTGCCTCTGGTGTCACAACCCGGAATCGATTCATCGGGAAAAGGAGATTATGCTGTACTCGGAAAAGTGCATTGGCTGCATGGCATGTGCTGTTTCGTGTCCGGCCGGAGCACATAGTTTTGAAAATGGAGTACATCGGATTCGGAAAGAGAAATGTGTACGATGTTTTACATGCTGCGAAGAATGTTATGCGGACGCACTGGTGAGTGTGGGTGAAGAAAGAAATACATATGAAATTTTTGAGGAAATCTGCCGTAATGAGGAATATTTCCGTCAGTCTCATGGCGGCGTTACATTCTCAGGAGGAGAATGTATGCTGCAGCAGACGGCATTGATAGAACTGCTGACTCTTTGTCGTGAGAGAAAGATCCATACAGCAATCGATACTGCCGGAAATGTTCCCTGGGAATATTTTGAGAATGTACGGGGATTAGCGGATTTATTTCTGTATGATATTAAGGCTTTTGATTCTGAAGTACACCGTGCCTGTACGGGATCGGGAAATGAAAGAATTTTGGATAATTTCAGAAGACTTGCAGCGGCAGGAGCAAAAATTATTGTAAGAATACCTTATATACCGGAATGTAATGGAACGGAATTGGAAAAAATATCTCAATTTCTCAAAGACTATCCGGAAATTAGAGCGGAACTGCTTCCCTATCATAGCATGGGAAATTCAAAATATCATGCACTTATGAATGAAAATGTGTTTTCTGCAACTGTACCGGATAAAAAAACAGTAGCAGAATTAAAACAGAAATATCACTTTGTGTGATGGAGGGTAAGATGAATACGGAAAAGGTAAAAATTTCTTCAAAGTATCAGAAAATGATAGATGGGCTTCACAAAAGCAAGTTGGAAATCAATGATAAAAAGATAAAGCGTCATGGTTCGATTGATATTGATGATCATGGGTTTATCGATTTTGAAGATTTTTCATTTAAACCGGAATGCGCAAGTGACGGAAAGGTTCATGGCTGTGCATTAATCGGAAGAAATCTTCGTCGTTTTCTCAACGAAATGCCCAAATATATTAATCCGGACAGTGCACTGGCAACTTGCTGGGTAGGAACATTTGACCGGTTTGTTCCGCTTGGAATTGCAGAGGAAGATAAACCCGCAGAGCTCGAGGAGTTAATGAGGAAGTATCGTATTACACAGCCAGGATTTGGGGCTATGAATCATCTGTGTCCGGATATGGAGATTGGATTGAAAACAGGATGGCCGGGACTTTTGGAAAAGATTCGTTATTATCGGAAACGAAACAGACCGACGGATCCGGATTTTTATGAGGGTGAAGAACAGCTGGTACTTGGAATTTTGGAATGGGTAGACGCACATAGAGCCTATGCAGAACAGCTTGCAGAAAATGAGACAGATCCTTTCCGAAAAGAAAATTATGAGGAAATTGCAAAAATCAACGCTGCTCTTACAAAGCGGGCTCCGGAGACATTCCGTGAGGCGGTTCAGTTTTTAGCACATTTTCAGTCTGTGGATAGAACTTATTTTGCAGGTGGTGCTTTGGGTGAATTGGATACACTTCTGGAAGAATATTTTGAACGGGATATGGCGGCTGGAATTTTAACAGAAGAAGAAGCAGTTTGGATTCTTGCAAGTTTGTTCTTTAATGATACACATTATACTCAGATTGGCGGCTTAACACCGGCAGGTGATCGGGAAGTTACAAGCAGGCTTTCTTTCCTGATTCTGGATGCAATGCATTTACTGCATATTCCAACAAATCTTGGAATTCGCGTGCATGCACCGGTGGAAGGCCAGACAGAGGAAGCGGAGATTTTACTTCATCGAGCGGTGGAATATACAATTGAAGATGGATATGGAGTGTGTTATTCTTTGGATAAAGGAATATCCGAAGGATTTGCGAAAAACGGTTTTCCTGTGGAACTTGGCCGTATGAGGGTTAAATGCGGGTGCAACTGGGTAGCGATTCCGGGCAGAGAGTATCCTCTTCAAGATGTAACAAGAGTCAATATGGCAGTAGCCTTGCATTATGCTATTGAGGACATAAAAGAAGATGGCTGCCATACAATGGAACATCTCTGGGAAAGATTTTGCGAACATTTAAATACTATGGTAGATTGCATTAAGAAAGGTTATGATAGACATTATGAAATAATGCAGCGTAATCTACCAGAAATTGTATTGAATTTATTTATGCATGGTCCGATTGAAAGAGGATTAAATTGTTCTAATGGCGGCGTTGATATCATGGATTTGAATATTGATGGCATTGCACTTGCAACTGTAGCGGATTCTTTTGCTGCTGTGGAACAGCGTGTAGTTGAAGAGAAGAGAATTACCTGGGAGCGATTGTTTGAATTGCTTGATACGAATTATGAAGGCGCAGAACGTGAAAGACTAATGATGAAAAATATACGCAGATTTGGATCACCGGATAGTCATGCAGAGTATTGGGCAGTGAAAATCAGAGATTATTATGTGGATCTCTGCAAAAGCAGCCCTACACCAAAGCATCATCTCATGATCGTTCCTGGTATGTTTTCTCATGGAGATGTTTATGCGTATGGAAAAACTCTTGAGGCTACGCCAAATGGAAGGTTTGCAGGAGATGCGATTTCTCATTCTTCAGAACCGGATCCGGGATTTGCAAGAGGAGTTGATACGTTTTCTCCTGTGTTAAAGGCGAATGCTGTAGCACTAACACAGGCAGGTTATGGAAACTCGGCCCCTTTGCATTTGGATATTGATACAGGATTAATTGAAAGCGAAGGCGGAGTGGATGCACTTGTGGCATTGATTCATGCACATGAACAGGCCGGAGGAACGCTGATTAATATGAATTGTGTGTCGAAAGAGAAACTTCTTGCAGCGCATGAAGATCCGAAAGCGTATCCGGATCTTGTGGTTCGGGTTACCGGGTATTCTGCATTTTTTGCATCCTTGTCAAAAGAATACAGACAGCAGATTGTAGATCGTTTTTTGAGTGCGTGATTTCAAAGTTTTTAAATAGTATGAGCACAAATTTTGGAGAAAGCCTTTTAGTAAAAATGGAGGAAAAGTCATGAAAGTAATGCATTCCGAATGGAGAGACCGGATCAAGCACTGGATGCGGACTTTG